>JAPOOP010000222.1 GCA_026713385.1 Candidatus Poribacteria bacterium
GCAGTCGTATCGGCATCAATGATTCGAATGAGGTCTTGAGGGTAGTAATCAATCAATGGTTCAGTTTCTCGTTTGTAGACATCCCACCGATAGCGAACTACGATTTCTTCAGAATCGTCGATCCGATTTTCTTTCAGTGACCGTCCTCGAATGCGTTTAAACATCACTTCCCGGTCCTCACAGACCATGTAGATTACCTTAAACAGTTTTATATAAGGTGCTATGAGACCTGCTTGTACGATGTTGCGTGGAATGCCATCAAGAATCAACAGATCGCTTTCTGGCGCGTAGACCTGCTCGCGGACTTTCGCCGCCATGTAGTCTTGCCAGATTTTGATTGTAATGTGATCTGGGACTAATTTACCGATTCCTGCGTATTGTTGGAAAATCTGTCCGCATTTGGAATTGATATCAAGTTCGCGGAACATATCCCCGCTAGAGACATGGAAAATGCCAGGGATTTGTGCCAGCATTTTCCCTTGTGTTCCCTTACCAACACCAGGGGGACCGACAAGCATCACTGCTTGATAACACGGTGCATCCACCTCGTGTAGAGGGTTCTTATCCGTTATCATGTCTGTTTTTGTCCTCTGCCGCCTTAAATTCCTCTTCGTTGAGTTGGCGCGTTCCACAAAAGCGTTCACACATGCCTATAATAAACCTTACGTTCCAAGAAGGTGTTCAAGAATGTAGAAGTCCAAACCTTCATAATCTCTGGCTGTGATAAATTCCTGCTCGACCTCTTTGTCAAACGTTCGGACCTTCTCAAGTAGGTTAAGGAAGGTTCTACGACTACTCAGTAAGTGTTTTGCTGAGATGTCACGTGGTTGGGTTCGCATTACTTTCACATCTAATCCAATGAATTCACCGTTTCTACCGTATCCATTTTCTTCAAGGACCTGCACCTGATTAAACGCACGCCGCAAATTAACCGAACCGAAAGCTTTATCTTGATCGAATTTTAACCCATTCTGGTCGTTGAGATGGACACTCCAAAGTTTCTTGTGATAGAGAGCGTATCCCATCTCGTCGGATGGTTCTAACCCAGCGAGAATAGCATGCGCGCTTTCGATTAATCCGCCAACGCGTTCAGGCGCATCGCTCGCATAGGCTAATCCAATAGCGTGTCCGATGGTGGGAATATAAGCGATATCCATCGGTTCATTCGGTTTTGGTTCTATGAGGATTCGGATTTCTGGGTCGTATTCGAGCAGCGCGTTGATTGCTTCCAAAATTTGTCCAATTGCGCCTGCTGAATCTTTCGTTTCCCGAATGTAAGTGCCTTCGCGGGCAAGCCACAACACGAGATTTTTACACCCGATCTCGTTAGCGATATCTACACACCGTTTTGAACGTTCCAGGGCATACTGTCTTTCTTTTGGAGAATTAGAGGTGTAAGCACCATCAATAGTCTGTGGAGATTCCCACAACCGCGGTGCCACAACTTCTGCTGTTAAACCGTGGTTATCGATTTGTTTTTTGACAGTTTTTGTTCGCGCTATCAGTTGCGCATGTGTTTTCTCGTCAATATCCGGCACAATGTCATCGTCATGAAATTGAATTCCAACAAAACCGAGATCGCGATAAAATCCAACCTTTTCATCGAAACTGAACGCCTCTCGAACAGGGGGTCCGAAAGGGTCTGTTCCCTCGTGTATATTCCATGGTCCGAAAGAGAAACAATATTCTGTTGTTCCTTTAAAGGATTCGCTCATTTTCTTCTCCTGTACGCAACGTTTATTCTTCCACTTCGTTACAAAATATTGCTTTTAATCGTTTTGTTTTCGAAACGCTACGGTAGCGATAAAGAATACGAAAAAACTGCTTGACTTTACTAATAAGTATAATGTATTATTTAAAATGTGTCAAGCAATTCTGTAGTCACGGTTTGCAAACCAATGTTGCAAATCAGGTATGCTGGATTAAATAAGGGACCTCCCCGGAATGTTACCCATATCTCGCTCGATTTTCTCTTGTTCATATTTATTTTATTTTTTCATGCTTACGCTGAATCTACCTGTCCAGCATATACATGCAGCGGATCATGAAGGCGCAGAAGGTACACCACTTCCTACTGTCAACGACTCCATTAGCGAAGCGCAGACATTGATATTAGGGGAAACGTCAACAGAAACCTTCAGTTTTACAGATGTTTATCATATAGAACTAAGCCTGAATATATCGGGTAATATCGAACTGATTGCTACGGAAGGCGATGTCATCACCGTTACGCTTGAGAAACAGGCACGGGAAACCATAAACACAAAACAGGACAAGCTGATTCGCGACTATCTTGATAACATCATCTTGACAGGAACGCAGAGCGATGACACACTTCAGTTGAGGGTCCAACTACCCGGTAGTTCTCCTGAAACAAAACCGAGTCCGCTTTCTAATACGGAAGCGTTACAAACAGTGCTCTATGATGGACTCCAACTGAAATGTACCATTAAAACACCCGCGGATGTTTCTGTTAAACTCCATGCCAAAATTGGAGATATATCCATTCAACGTATCCGTGGAAAGATAGAAGCCTCGACAGGAACGGGGAACGTCCATTTAAATGAAACCTTAGGCAATTATAGCATCAGTGTGACAAAGGGCAACATTGATGGGCAAATTTTGCTAACCCAAGGACAAAATAAGTTAGAAACCCAAAGTGGCTCAATTGGATTGGTGGTACTTGACCCTGTTGCGTCACCAATGGATATAACCGCACAAGGCGGTAGCATCCGTTTACGACTTCCTGAAAATTATGCCGCAGATGTTGAACTTGAGAGTCAGAAACAGCAAATTATTATCAATTTACCCGCACAATTTGACGAGGAAACAGGACTCACGATTATTAACGATGGTGGACCGCTGTTTCGGTTGAAAGCCACCGATACAATTTCACTTCTACCCAGTTCACCGAGCGACGGAAGTACACCCCCAGACGCTGAAACGGATCCATTTGTGGATTTTGCTCAACCTGTTCCCCAAATAGCAAAGGCACCCATTATTGATGGCAATTTATCTGAGATTGTGTGGCAAGAAGCCGCTTTGCTCTCTCCCTTCCAAAATCCAGATGGCACCGATGTTCCAAGCAATTCAACTGAAACTTTTTTAATCTGGGATGCCGAGAATTTCTATATTGGTGTAAAGGCTGCCGTGTCTGATTCGTTTCTTCCGTATATTTCACAGACCCAGCATGATTCACCAATTTGGGAAGACGAGTGTATTGAACTTCTGATTGACCCTGACCCGAAAACTGATATTTATTATCACCTTGTTATCAACCCAATTAGTGCGTATTTTGATCAGCGTGTTGATACACCTGGGGAACCCAGTTTCCAGTTTGCCCCTCATGATGTTCAAGTTACTTTGAATCGAAGAACGATGCAAACAGCGTTCGATGCGGATAGCACATGGAACTCAGAGGCGAAAGTTGCTAGCCAAATTAACACCACTTTTTGGAGCCTTGAAGTCGCTCTCCCGCGTAAAATGTTGGAGCCTTCTCCTGAGATGGATTCGCAGTCAACATCTTCTGTTGAAAGTAGATGGCTTTTTAATATCCATCGTAAGATGCGTAGTAGCAATATGAAGAGTCTTATTCCTGCTACATCCAGAGAATATAGTTATTGGCTGCCAATCTATGATAACGAGCATCCGTGGTGGTCCCATTCGCCACAGGAATATACAGGTCCACTTTCGGGACGCTATGGTCCAGCGATGGGGATTTTGGAATTCGTTACGACACCACTTGCTTCTGAAGACTTCGCATCTGAAGTTAAAGTCCAGGTTGCGACTATTGAAATTAAAGGTAATACCACAATTCCGACAGAGGTTGTTCAACAGTCTCTTCCCATTCAACCTGAAGATGTTATCACAAGTCCACAACTTTCTTGGCTAATCACAGAAGTGCGGGAACAGGGTTGGTTTCAAGATGTGCGTTTGGAAACTCAGCAGGTCGATGTTGACGGTGAAGAAGCAGTCAAAAAAAATAGCGATCAGCAATCAGCGGTCAGC
>JAPOOP010000478.1 GCA_026713385.1 Candidatus Poribacteria bacterium
GACGTTTAGTAAGTGGGCAGGACTTGCGGGGTTGCGGGTAGGCTACGGTATCTTTCCCGAATGGATAATTTCGCACCTGTTGAAGATCAAGCAGCCATACAACGTAAACGTCGCTGGGTCGGCCGCGGCAGTGGCTTCGCTATCAGATGTCCGTCACCTACAAGAGAATATAAGGAAAATTGTGGAAGAGCGTGAACGCCTCTATTCCGCATTGCGACATTTTGATTTCTTAGAGCCTTATCCGAGTGAGGCGAATTTCATTCTGTCACGGGTCGTTGGAAGAGGCGCGGCAGGATTGAAAGCGGCGTTAG
Source organism: Candidatus Poribacteria bacterium (assembly GCA_026713385.1). Classification (GTDB taxonomy): domain Bacteria; phylum Poribacteria; class WGA-4E; order WGA-4E; family WGA-3G; genus WGA-3G. The sequence continues at coordinate 312 of JAPOOP010000478.1, forward strand.
CTGAAAGAGGTATTCTTATCCGATATTTTAACACACCCCGCCTACAAGACCATGTCCGGATCAGCGTGGGTAAACCGTCCCAGACATCTGTTCTCTTGGATGCCTTAAAAGTTGTCGGTTCCCAGTAATCAAACGCTCACCGAAAACCGAATGCCCCTGAAACACGCAAAACGCAGACATTCATGCAAGCCAAGGCACGTGGCGATGTAAGATAAAGACCTCTGAGTAGGTTGGGTTGAACGGGTCATATCAGAGACCTGCGGATTCAAAGAAAAGTTGCGTCTGCTCTATACGCCCTCCATTTCGCAAATATGAAGTGAAACCCAACGCTTTCGAGGAACCCGAGACACGGATGTTATGAAGTTGGGGTGCACTCTGGGCTCGGAGATAGCCGCGGTTGCTTTGAAGTTAAGACGGATTTGGAGCACCAACATCAAACTTTGGAGGATGGTAACCGCAAATGATTTTATCCAACAGCGACGGCATAGTCAGTTAACGCCGGGCTCCGCTTTTTGGCACGTTTGGCGGTATCAACAAGTTCTTTGACTGTATCAATCAAGGCATCTACCGTCTCCGGCGTGAAAGAGGCTTTGCCATCTTTGGGACAAACCCATGCCCAGACATTTTGTACTCGGACAGATATGCCATCCTCGCTATATTCAAATACGGTCTGCTGCCACACTTTTTCTGTGTCGTGTTGGGTACAAATTGGAGTCGGTTTGTGTGTCATAAATTATCTTCTTTTGCGTCTCCGACGCTTGAAGGTTGGAGATTCCCATTGAACCGCATCCGGAATATACGCAGTCACAAATTCAATTATTCCTCTCCCTGCGGTTTTGGAAGTAACCGCTCTACTTGCTTTGCAACTTCTGGATCTGACGACTTCAGCCGACGGAGTCCTTCTTGAGGTCCGTATTGATTCAAAGTCTTCATGGCACGATTGAAACGATCAGGTAAAAACTGAGTGCGGAGCTTGGTTTCAAGATTTTTGCGGTTTGGTAGTTCAGGAGCCTCCGGCACTGTAGGCGTTAACGTCTCAATTTCTGCCTGCTGCGTGTTCGCATCATCACTGAGTATATCTTCAACAGTCAAGATATCTTCTGAAAGCGGACGAGTGTTCGCAGGCGTTTGACCGTCCCCGGGTGGTAATTCTATTTCCGCTTCGGAACGCTTCGATCCTGTAGAATCGTTGATGCGGGTAGTCATCTCGGTATTCTCAGTGCCTAAATACTTCGCACGCTCGGCTAAACGAATCTCTTCAAAGGTCTCAAAAATCCATCTTCGAGCGGAGGGGGGTGCCAAACCAAACTTTTTATCATACCACGCGAGGAACTTATCGTTCTCTGCTATCTGGTGCAAAACATTCGCGTTCTGAGACCGATTCCCTTCTTTATAGAGTTCATTTTCGAGGATTGCGTCTCTCATGATGTCTCGGATAATAGATGTATTCTCATCAACTGTCCCCGTGGGGAAGTGTTGACGATACCACTGCTCCGTTGATGCCCGACGCTCTGGCGTATCTTGATATAAACCGAAACTTTTGCTTTTTTCAAACCACTCATCTGCGGTCGGCATGCCATCCATAAAAGCACGACCTTCTTCGGATTCCAAATACGCAATCCAGCGTAGAGCTATTGGATCTTGGTTCCCACCGAGATTTTCTTTGAGAATCCGGATCATCTCATTACTGGGGCTCTCATGCGTGTGAGGGGTATCATCGGAATGACTGTGAAGCTTCCCTGAGGCATGTGTGTGTGAGTGGGTATCAGATGATATACCTGTTGGCTGTTGACCTCCAGAACGGTTTGACCCCATCACTGTTTTATATACTGTTCGTGTCTCCTGTGATGTTGTCCCTCGCAGGAAAAACCAAAGGACACCGGTGAAAACGACACCACCGATTATGAAAAAAAGACATATTTTTGCAGTTTTCATTTGATTGACCTCTCTCAAAAATGAGTGGATACCGAAGAAGGTATCCACTCGGTCTGTTGCATAAAGGAATGTTATGCCCTTCTTGAGTCCCTATGAATCCGCATGTTTACAGACCCATTCAGCCCACTGTTTCGCATTAAAGGCAGACTGGGTTGCCTCCGCACAATCAGATCCGTCGGGACAAACGCTTATGAAGAGTATTGCCTGAACGCGTATCCAAAAGGCAACAAATACGAGCACAGAGAGAAGTATAGATTTGAGTAGCGTTGAGAGGTTGAACATTGTTGATGGATATTAATCCGTCTCTTTATTTTCTTTCTCATCCTCTACAATGCTTATGACAATCACATCCATATCGAGTCCGTGTCTTTCGGAGCGTTCTTTGTCCTTTATCAAATCCTTGAGCGCAGCCTTTGCGGCATCCGAGGGATAGAGACGTGCTTCTGCGGTATAGAGTTCTATTCCCTCATCAATGGTTAGCCCTACGTTGTGAAGTTTTCGCTTGAATCGGATATAGGTGCGGACTTCAGGAATATCCCCGAACTTCTTGACAAGGGGATTGTGTGGACTCGGGTTATCTGGATCATCGTTTAACGGATTGAAACCAATGATGAAATCCTCTTTAGGGATCACCTGTTTCTCATTGATGGTTTTTGCACTCGGAAGGGACTTATTGATATTTTTCACGCGCGTCAGACCGCAACTCGAGAGTAACGTGATGAAAATGAAAAAACTGACGACAGTGTTGAAAATCTTCATTGGGTTCACCTCACAATTTGCGTGCTGCTTGGATAATTAGATTCCTTTTCCTCCAAAAAACTCTCGAGGGCTTTCTTGGTTCTGGGATCTGGCCACAGATGATACTGGGCTCTCGTAAAATCAATGTGTTCATCCAAGGATATTTCCTCGTTCTTGAACATTTTTCGGTTTATCGCCATAAATGTGTGAACCTCTGGGATGTCGAGGCGGCAACTCTCCGGTTCTCCCACTCCGTGTAGACAAAAATGCAACAAACAAACGCAACAGAGAGGATAGCACCTATCCATATTTTTTTCATCTTAAATCTCCCCTGAAGAGGCGGTGGCGGTTTTATCGAAAACTGCCCCAAGAAATAGAATCTTCTCCCTATCTTCAAACCCTCTATCGTCACGTCAAATGCAGACCCATTTTGAACTATTCATTTTGATACATGCAATCCGCGTCATTCTATCCGGATTTCCATACTCGCGCGTTCTACACAAGTGCTATAGTGCCATAAACTCAGAAAACTCCTGATACCATTTACATTAGGTTAACATGCCTATGTTTTTTTAAACACAGAAAAATGAAAAGTCGAAACGTTGTACTGCCTACGGTTTTTTAGACCACTCCCTAAAACAAGATTGTGCTACAATGCAATCTCACTGAAAGGAGTTATCTGATGGCCAAACGAAGGAAATTCACCTCCGAGTTTAAGACGGAGCTCGTTCTGGAGGTTCTTAGGGGTTCGACTTCGCAAGCGGAGCTGTGTCGGCGTCATAATCTCAACGAAGACCAACTTTCAAAATGGAAGCAGCAGTTTCTTGAAAAAGCACCGAAGCTGTTTGAAACGACAGATAAAGATTTGAGTGAAGCAGCGGAGTGTATCGCCCACCTTGAGCGTCTCGTTGGGAAATTGACAGTGGCATTAGACATTGAAAAAAAAGCCGTGAGTTGGTTGAAATGACCTTACCTGAAAAGCGATACATTGTTTCGGCATTGCACAAGGAGTATTCCGTGCGAGAGATTTGTGAGACGTTGGGTTTCAACCGCAGCAGTTTCTATTATCCCCCCCAGGAGGACCCGTCCGAAGCGGTCCTGGTCGCTGAAATAGAGAAGCTTGCCCGACGGTATCCGAGATACGGGTATAGACGTATCACACAGTCGCTGGTGCGTCAGGGATACAGCGTTGGAACCCGACGCGTCGCTCGGTTGATGCGAGAGAAGAATCTCTTGGTTTCTGTCAAGCGTGCGTGCCAAACCACAAAATCGCTTCAGGGGGAGAAACCCTGGACCCACCGCCTCGAAACCCTTGAGGTCTCTCATCAGGATCAGGTCTGGGTGGCGGATATTACTTATGTGCGTCTCAAGGGACGCTTCATCTATGTCGCTCTGCTCATGGATGTTTTCACCCGAATGATCAAAGCGTGGCAGATCCGTCAGCACTTGAACCAATCTCTGACGCTCAAACCGCTCGAAGCGGCGTTGTGTCACAGCGTTCCTGAGATCCATCATTCCGATCAAGGCGTGCAGTATCTTTCAAAAGCTTATATCACAATGCTCCAAGAACATGGCGTTGAGATTTCGGTCGCACACCGAGGACGCCCTTGGGAGAATGGATATGCTGAAAGACTCATACGCACGCTCAAAGAGGAAGAAGTTCACCTCAATGACTATCAAAGCATCACCGAGGCGAGAGATCGCATCGGGCATTTTATCACACACGTCTATAATCTGAAACGCCCACATTCGGCGTTAGGATATTTGACACCTATGGAGTTTCAACGACAAAACTTGTCTTAACTTTGCGAAATTGTGGTCTAAATAAGCGTATGCACTTCAAGTATTATACCAGGCGTGGGAAAACCAGAATCTTAGACTTTAGGGACAAACTAAATAACCTTGGACTTGCCCATATGAGAGATATTTTCTCAAAAAAGAGGTTCGTCATAGTCAAAAATAAAATGCGGGTTTACTCCACTGAAGATGCTGATTACTGGAGAAGTCGTGAATATCACAATACTTTCAATAGATTGTTTGTGAAAAAACTTCGAAACTTATTTTTGAATCAACATGGAACTTGTTCTTACTGTGAATCGAAAATAATAGAAGAAGAAGTAGCCAATGGCGAAGTGCATGCTCATCACACGCTTCCTCGCTCATTCGGAGGCACAGATAGATATAGCAACCTCCGTCTACTGCACAAAGAATGCCACATTGAACTACACAAACGACTTCCTCGTAAGAAGATGAACGATATAGTCAAAACGGAATTGATTGACTACATCAAAAATCTAAAAGACTATATTAGTGATGACTCGAAAAGCCGTGTGCGGTGAAAATCGCACGCACGGTTTGGAGAGGGCTGTAGAGGGGCAACCCTCTACGGCTACTCTACATTGAAAGGCACAAGACCCCTGGACAACAACGAAATCCGTCTTGTTTCCGCCTGCTTCGATGGCACATTTGAACATATATTTTGTCCCACTCAGTAAAATTATTCGACGATCGAACGCTTCTCGCAGAACTCACACGACGAGGATATAACCTCGAAGGCATTCCAACTGCTGAGATTGTCGACGCGAAAAAAAGGCGTGACTGCACTTACCGCTGGACATTCTGCCTCAATCGCAAGCACATCTTCGTACGCTAAAGTATTCGTTGCTGCGGATTCTGATAAGTGCTTGAAGTATGCGTTCAACATTTTAATCGTCAGAGATTTCAAGACGAAATGCTACAAAAAAAGTATGTGGATCGGTGCCTTCCGCATTCAGTTCCTTTTCAACCTCTTCCAAGACAAGCACATCCTCTTCCAACGATTCCAGATACTCGGCAGGGACATCATTTTCTCTTGCCATCTCCAATTCCAGCCTGCGTAATCGGAGCCTATCCGGCAAGGATGCCCTGCCAGCCCCATCCAGTCGAGCGACAAGTTGTGCCCATTCAGCCGCTTGCGGATGTTCCTGAAAGGCGATTTTTGCGTGCTGAATCAACTCTACTAATGCAGAATCTGGACTTTTCTTCTTTAACCGAAGATAATTTCTAAGATGCGTCGTCGCCGGATGCTCCGGGTCGTCGTGATGGCACCCTAGGACTAAGACCCAGACGAAAAGAAATGTGGCGATCGGCTTTTGCATCGCTATCCTCCTAAAACCTTGAAACCCGCCCGTGTAGCTTTTCTCAAGGTGCAGCCGGCAAAGCTTCCGTTGTCACTGCTGATTCCGCAGCCACCCGTTCTTTGCGAAGCCGTTCCCGCACTCGTTCCCGCGCACGATTGACTCTTTTGCAACAACGACACGCCTTCGCTTTCACCGTCGCAGGAGCCTCAGCCCCTTCCTGAACGACAGGAGAGGTTGCAGGCACTGTGTGAACAAGCGTATAGACACAAAGCATCGAAAGAATAAGGAGACCGATGAAAATAAAAACACGTTTTTTTCGCATTTAATCGTCCTCAAATTCCACATTATATTCTATCCAAACCTCGGCGGGGTCTTTTCCTTGGGCCACTATGGCATCATGATGACTTTTCGTTTGCGTGAACTGGGATTCAAACTCTGGCACCCCTTCTTTATAGGAACTCAGTGCTTTCGCCATCTCCAACTCAATTTCATGCTTCCGCATCATCTCCGGTAAAGTGGCTTTCCCCGCGCTATCAAAACGAAACTCTAACTGTGCCCACTCTTCATAAAGCGGATGCCCCCACCAAAGAAAAAAGGCAGCTCTTTCAAGCGCAACATAGGCAGCATCTGGATCCTCGTCTCTCAGGCTCACATACACTTTCGCATACCCCGTAGCCTTCAAGAAAACTTCCGCGTCCACCATGGATTCCAGACGCGCCGCGGTCAGAATGACCTCGTCATCTGGCACATCGGGAGCAACAGCAACAGGCTGTTCTGTCTCTGAGCATCCTGTTGATAGTGTTATCAGACAACTAAGGATGAGAACACAGAAGACTGAACCTTTCATTTCAGTAACCTCCTCGGGAACGTGAGTTTGATAAATAATTGAAGAGTTTTTGTATAAAGAGAACCCTTTTGGTATAATGAAGTATCCAATCTTCAACCAAAAGGAGTTCTCCGATGAGTATTGTATCACTTTTCTGCGAAATAGACGACTTTTTTCTTGCGTATGAGAGACGGGTCGCCCGGCAGTGTCTTCCCGAGGTTCTCCCGATAGAAACACGCGGGCGACCCAGAGGGCTGCATCCGAGTGAGGTGATGACGATTCTCATTGCCTTCCATCAAAGTGGGTATCGGACGTTTAAGCACTTTTATCTCAAGCATGTCTGCGTCTATTTGCGCGCAGCGTTCCCGCATTTGGTCAGTTATAAATGTTTTCTCTGCTTTGATTGCGTATCAACTGTTGGAAAACAAACCTTCGCTGGACTTTGATGAACTTCAGGGAATCAGCGATTTACCGATGCTCATTAACGACTAACTTTTTTCAAACTCACGTTCGGTACAATTGAACCGGGATGAAAGGACCCCGTAAACGGGATCCTTCTCCCGACGTAAAGACTTCATACCCAAGTCAGTATGAAGAAAACAAGGGCTAACAAGGGTCCTCCGAGCTACTATGGGACCAACCCTTCCAGTGCCACTTTCCTTCCGATCTTCTACACCGTGTGTCCCAATAGCCACCACTCTCGTCCTCCGACTTTATCGCACCCCAAGTCGTATTGTCATAAGGGACCCAGACCCGAACCTCATCAACACAGCATGAATGCCGTGGCCATGCATCCGCGTTCTCCGTCGGAACCGGCATATCAGTCATCAGAGAAAGGCCAAGGAGCCCAACAAGAATAAGACTGAGGCGAAAAAGATGTCCACCTTTTGCATTTCTCATAGATTTAAACTCCGTTATTTTAGCGAGGATTACGGCAGGAAGGCAAAAGAGAAAGATATTTGGCATTCATGGCAATCCTCTTGTTCTTGTATAAGGTGCTAACCGAAACTCTCACGAAATGCATCCATTGTGTGATATAATTTTGGTTAGCGCTGTCATTCCGTATCAATGGCAGGGTTCTCCGCGCTGATGGGTGCTGATACCACCCTCGGCGCACCTCAAAATAGAGAGGCTGCCATTACAAGAAATGCGAACTCGGTCTGAAAACCGACGTGTTTGCGTCGAAACTCACATTACGAAATATATTAGGCAAGTTTCGTGCCAATCCCTTTAGTAAAATACGCACCCCTGTCGAATCCTCTGAAATTAAGAGAAACCTATCTATGACAACACCCCAAAACATAGGCACACACTCGGTTTACCCACAACTGCCTCAAGAAATAGAATCTTCTCCCTATCTTCAAACGTTCTATTGTCACGTCAAATGCAGACCCATTTTGAACCGCATCATTTTGATACAGTGCATCATATTGATACATGAAACCCGAGTCATTCTATCCAGATTTCCATACTCGCGCGTTCTACACAAGTGCTATCGTGCCATAAACTCAGAAAACTCCTGATACTGTTTATACTATTGGACTGTCAATCTTTAAATTGTAGATAAATTGGTTCGTAGTAGTGCGATTTATCGCACGTCCGCGGAGCAACAACGGGCAATGAAGGGTTTCCCTACTACAAACAGTGGGACTCCGAATTTTAGAAGGGACAGACGACTATGTTAACACGTCTGTGTTTTCTTACAAGGAAAAACGAAAAGGTCCCGATCCTCAAGCGTCAACATCACCGGAATAAATCTCATATCTTTTCAACTTCCTTTGCAACGTGCTTCTGCCAATCCCTAACATTTTCGCAGCTTTTGTCCGATTCCCCTCAAGCGATGCTAACACTTTACGGATGAATGTTTCTTCCACCTCTTCAAGCGTCATGTCGAGCGAAACCGTCATACTTCGGGCATTTTTAGGGACATTCACAGGGCGATTTTGATACGTTTGAAACTTTTCCGGTAAGTGTTCCGGTAAGAGTGTCTGCCCTTTGACAAAGTGAGATGCCGTTTCAATGGCATTTTCCAACTCCCGCACATTTCCGGGCCAAGGATACGCTTTGAAGACATCCAGCACGCTCGATGCTACTTGTAGAATTTCTGATGCTTCGGGTCGGAGATGCTTCCCAAGAAAGTGCAGAACCAACGCTTCAATGTCTTCGCCTCGCGCCGTCAGCGTCGGCAGGGGAATAGAGGCAACATTTAAGCGATAATAGAGGTCTTCACGAAACCTCCCATCCTTGACGGCTTCTGCCATATCTTTGTTGGTAGCCGTTACGATTCGGACATCGACCGGAATCGGCTTTTCGCCACCAACGCGTTCAATCTCAGATTCTTCAACCGCATGAAGTAGTTTCGACTGCATGGAAAGCGGCATCTCTCCGATTTCATCCAAGAAGAGTGTGCCGTTGTCTGCCCTTTCAAACTTTCCGATACGACGTGTATCAGCGCCCGTAAAGGCCCCTTTCTCATGTCCAAATAACTCACTCTCCAGTAAAGTTTCTTGCATTGCTGCGCAGTTGACAAAAATCATTTCTCCTGATCTACCGCTGTTTTTGTGCAGCGCACGCGCCACCATCCCTTTACCCGTCCCCGTTTCGCCAGAAATCAGAATCCTCATCGAGGTCGCTGCGAAGTGTTCAATTTGTTGAAGGACTTCAAAAACCTGCGGACTGTCGCCGATGATGTCACTATATTCGCCATGTAATGAATGTCTCGTCATGTAACTTGAAGTCCTCCTATCTACTCACGATAACCCAACATGCCACCTTTATCAAACACACGTTTTCTCTATAATTTAAGGACACAAGTTTCAGTCAAAAGGGTGCATAACGTAACTTGCATCAGTGTTCAATGAACGATTAAATCTAAACCTTCACCCAACCGTATATTTAAAGACTGCACTTTTGAGTGAAAAACGTGCATTATCCAAAAAAAGAGTAGTGAAAACATCTAAGGATAACACGTATCGGGGAAGACGCAATGCCCCAAAAAAACCGTTCCAATTCCACTGGACGCAGTGAAAGCAAACGGGTAGAAAAACAGCGCAACAATACCTACTGATACTGTATTGTGAAAGATATTAATTAACGTGTGTAAAGTGGGGGAGTGTTAACTCATCGGTAACACAGCACGGAATGGATGCGTGAAGTATCGAGTCGTCCACAACATCCTCGCGGACATCATGGATATGAGATAGGGAAAAACCGTTTCAGCGATGTTAATATTCATGTTGATAACTCTTGAGGACTTCCTCTACGGAGCGGCTATTTGGAAACCATCCGACGATTTTCTGCAATACCTCATCCAGTAACACATCAGGGCAAGAGGCACCAGCAGTCAATACAATATCAGTAGGAATGGCTGTCGGCTGTGGGTTGTCGGTCGTTGGAAACCAAGAGGTTTCTGATGAACCAGAGCCTTCTTGCTGATGCCCATTCTGCTGACGGTTGATCACTGACGGCTGACTGCTTTTTTGAATAAGCCAATCTTTTGTGGTCTTCACCTGTTTTGTTTCCAACTCAAGGTGTCGAATCTCTTTCGGACTCAGTAGTTCGTCTGCATCTCGAATGAAATACGTCGGGAGACGTTGCTGACAAAGCTCGACAAGATGGCTCGTATTCGATGAGTTATAACCGCCAACGACAACTGCAATATCTCCAC
>JAPOOP010000221.1 GCA_026713385.1 Candidatus Poribacteria bacterium
CATTGGAAATACCTCTTTTTTTGTAGAATAAACACCTAAAATCTTTTCTACATTATACAAGAGGTATTTCTGTTTTACAGCATTTTTTCACAGCAAAAGCATACTTATTTCTACTAAATTGACACCTATGGTGCGGTTTCCTAACCGCACTGATGCTCTTACAGGAAAACAGAGGTCGGTTTATGCTACGAAGGAGCAGCATGCGTAGGTACTGCTTTATATTCCAAATTCAAGACGGTTCTCTATCGCAATTAGACTTTCGTAGGTTGTCCGAGTTTCACGAACTGTCCAATATCGGGTCCGTTGTCTGCTAACGCTGTGAAACTTCCATCACGGATGGCGTACCGTATCCCACGCATTAAACTGACATAAAAATGCAAGTTGTGTAAGGTGTGCAATTGCGAACCGAGAATCTCATTTTCAACGTGTAGGTGTCGGAGATATGCACGTGTAAAGTTCTGGCAGGTATAACAGGTACACGCTGCATCCAGTGGACTGAAATCGTTCTTATATTTCGTGTTGCGGATGCGGATAATGCCTGCCGTCGTAAACAGAGAACCGTTGCGCGCGCTTCGGGTCGGCATCACACAATCGAACATGTCAACCCCGCAACGCACCCCATAGACTAAATCTTCGGGTGTCCCGACACCCATCAAGTAGCGCGGCTTCTCCTCCGGCAGGAGCGGTGCAGTGTATGCGAGTGTCTCATACATCAAATCCTTTTCCTCACCCACGCTTAAACCGCCGATCGCATACCCCGGAAAACCGATGGATACAGTCCCGTTGATGCTCGCCTGACGCAGATCGCGTTCCATGCCACCTTGCACAATCCCGAAGAGCAACTGATCTGGATTCTGATGCGCCTCTCGACACCGCTCTGCCCACCGCAAGGTCATCTCCATCGAGTCCTTGAGATATGTATAATCGTTCGGTAGCGCAGGGCACTCGTCAAACGCCATAATAATGTCGGCACCGAGAGCGTTCTGAATCTCGATGGAACGTTCCGGGCTGATAAAGTGTTCAGTCCCATCTATTGTGGAACGAAACGCCACACCTTCCTCTGTAATCTTGCGCAGTGGACCGAGGCTAAAGACTTGGAATCCACCACTATCCGTAAGGATGGGGCTATGCCATCCCATAAACGCATGCAATCCCCCTGCTTCTTGGACGATCTCGTGTCCGGGACGTAGGTAGAGATGGTAAGTATTCGCAAGAATAATTTCCGCCTGAATTTGATCAGACAGCGTTTGTGGTGTGCATGCTTTCACCGTCCCGCGTGTTCCGACGGGCATAAATATCGGTGTGTTCACAACACCATGCGCCGTTTGGATCTTTCCGACTCGCGCTGAAGTTGCTTCGTCTTGATGAACAAGTGTATAGGGGGATTCTGTCATGTTGGGAGGTGTTTCAGAGGAATGGCAGTCGGCTATCGGCGATCAGCCGTCGGTAAAGAGGTTTCTGGTGAATTAGTCCTCTTGCCGACCGCTGACCGCCGAAGGCTGATAGCTAATGAATAATCTTTACCTTGACAGGCGGACTATCCTGTTCAAACGGTTTATTGTTAATCATCACAGAGCCGTGGAACTTAAACTCGTACGTCTTCGGCGTTAAAGATCTGAGTGCCGTGAGTGGGACTTTGGCCTCCGTCTCGTTTGCCGGAATGGTAACCGCTTCTGTAGTGAAACCTTCTGGGACATCGATCGGTGTCAGCGTGATTTCATCTGTGAAGCCACCCTGCCTGACTATCGTTAACGTCAATATCGCTTCCTTTGTATGCGAATCTTCGTTTTTTGGTGTTTCGGGGTCTGCTGTTGGGTTGGTTTCCGCAAGTGCCACCGTCTCGACTACAGACCCTGCGGCTGCGTCGCTTTTTGCAGTGGTTTCCGTTGCAGGGAAAACAATGCTAAAGCGCAAAGGCTCAACCGTTACAATGAACGGTGCCTCGACGATAGTCAAAGGGATAGCAGGGGTCGATTGTTTCACCGTCTCGCCGTTGACAGTCGCCGTTCCAGTAACTGAAACATAACTTGTGCCGGGTGTCGGCAAGACAGAAAATTCCTCTCTCCGTTCAAAAGTCCCGGCTTTAACCGAAAGTGTTGCCTCCGTTTCGCCTTCAGCAATAGTAACAGGTTTTGTGGAAACGGGGTCAGGTAGTACGGAAACGCGATTTGGGAGTCCTGATACCGATAGGGTGATAGGACCGACGAAATCATCACGTCGTGTTGCCGTTACGTGGAGGTCAACCGTTTTGTTGTGGATAGCACTTAAACCGATCTCCGCAGCCGTCAGTGTGAATTCCGGGGCATCCATCACGGTAAGTAAAATTGGAGACGGAGTGGCAGTACGCTCTATCTGACGACCACCAACAGCGTAAATCCCAACGACAGAGAATGGCATCAGTCCAAGGGGCGCATCCCATGGAACGGTTACCGTAAGCAGTGCCCGGTTTTGGTCTGCGTCAACAATGGTCGGACTCACATCAAATGTTTTTGGAAGAGCAGGGCAGTACAGACGGATTGGACCAGCAAATTGGTCGAGACGCGTAACATCAACCTGCAATGTGACACTACTACCTCTGCTAACGCGCGGGTTATCCATAGAGGACGGACGGTTCCGAATGTCAAGTCCAACTACACTGAGTTCGCAGTCTGGTTCCAACGGACGGATGTTTAATCGGTACGGATAGGTTTCACCGCCTTGGTTGTTCAGATCTCGAATGGCGACAGAGTACTTTCCAACTGCTTCAAAATTCCAGTCAATACGAGCATCGGCACCGCTAACGGCATCGTCATTTACCATTAAGACCTGTTCTTTGTTGTCATTCCATGCCATTTCTTCCGAGCCTTCCATCGGTTTTCCCGGTCCGTAGAGTGTAAGCAAGGCATCGAGGTTTGATGACAGTTTATTTCCTTCTACCTCAAAAACGAGGAACTGAGGTTCTTTAATCTCAAACGAAAACCAGTCAATATCACCGGGTTTGTCGATTTTCCCATTAAGTGTTATCGGTGTCGTTACAGCACTCGCATTTCCAGTCGTGTTATTCGGTTCAGTCTCCACCATTTCCACCCAATTGCCGATAGCAAACGGATGTGGGTTAGTAGCCAACCCGGAGGGTGTCTGGACCCGCAGAGACTGTTCACCTGTCGGCGTTTCAGCACCTATTGAAACCTGTATAGATTCAACTGTGTCGAGGTTCGCGCCCGTGACAGCAATCGCGTTTTCAGTGCCGCGTTGTCCACCAAGAGGGAAAATTGTCTCAAGATACGGCAATTCACCGATGCTCAATCGATAACCGTAGCCATCTCCGCCTTTGTAGCGAATATCTCGAATGTGAAGCGTGTATTTTCCAGTTTCAAGCGCTGTGTAATCCAAAACGGAGTCAAAGGCATTGCCAAGACCACTGTTGGCGACCTCAGTCCCGTTAGCATCTCGGAGAACGAGGTAGGAATCCAGCAACGAGCCTATTTGCTGTGCTGCCACTTCACAGATAAGCCGGACATCCTTTTTCAGTTGAAAGGTGAAACTGTCTTCATCGTCGATTGAGGCGATTGTGCCGTTCACGGTAACGGGCAGCGCGAGCCAGTCGGCTTCCATCATAGACGAGTTTTCCGATTCCGATTCTTCTGTTTCTTCTTCAATGATTTCTCGTAGGTTTCCAACGACGAAACTGCCTGCGTTGGAAGCACCATAAGGTGTAACGACGCGTATCTGTTGGACACCTAACGGTGCGTCTGGCGCAATCGTCAGAGATGCAAGCAACTGCGCGTCGCTCGGAATACTACCAGAAACGCCGACACCGTTGAAAACGACAGCGGCTTGCCCTGTTTTTTCCTTAATTTCCGCAGTGATACCCTTTCCACTGAACCACACCGCTGTTGCCGTGCCAAGGTTTGTACCTGTGAGTGTGACTTCTACGCTTCGTCCCTGTTGACCGCCTTGAGGAAAGACAGCTGTCAAGGTAGGTTGAACCTGCGCGTATACGAAATTAATTGTTAGGAGAAAGATCGCTATGACGAGAAAGGACTGTTTTATTAACAGATCAGGGACCTGTCTTCTATGTTTCCGAAATAGCGTATTCGGCATCTTTAATTACCTCATTATTAGTTATCAGGGCGTTCACTTCGTTCACTTTCAGTTATCAGTGTATTGGCAATCAGCAAAGATGCAAGCGTTACAGAACGGCCTCTTTTCTTGCTGACCGCTGACTGCCGACGGCTATTCCTCTGATTGCTATTCTTTACGTAAAGGCACATTGATACTCTTGGGGAAACGCCCAAGCAAAAACACCCACGTGCCCGAACCGCGAGGAAATTTTAAGAAACAAAAATTTTGAGGCTAAAAGCGTTGCGACTCCCTTTCGCACTGTATGGGCTTCCGGTAACGCACAAGCAAAACAACTTACCTTCGTCAAAAGGGTAGGTGATTTTCCCCGTTTCTTCGGGACCGATATACCATTCCATGGCGAGAGCTTCGAGAGCTTCCAAATAAACCTCGCCTACTTGACTTTCCCAAACAGAGGTAGGTACGCCTTCAGGTGCTTTTTCTGTTGGGAGGTCTTTGTCACCATCAAACAGGTAGAAAGCCCCTGCTGCCTTACCTCTACCGACACCGATATCCAGTGTAAGCGTGCCGCCGTTTTCAAACGCCGTGGTATCAATCTCTACGACGGTGTAGTCTTGATGGGGGATCATAGGCGTCTGAAAAGTGTCCATTATATCCACTGAGGGACACTCACGGGGCAATACGATTTTACCCGACCCAGGGCGTTTTCCTGATAAGGCTTCCGATAAAAATAGACGGTACCCCTCCGCTTCGGAGAGTCCTCTATCCCTGCTATCTCCGCGGAGCCGATTGGCATCTTGTCTACCCATCAGTTTCAGTTCAGGCGAGATAACCAGAGAATCTATTGGCGAGTGTATCTCCCACCCACTTATAATAGTTTGTGCCAACGGGTGTGTTGTGTCAACTGCTTTGAAACCGTCCTGGATCCTCTGGGCAAGGTAGACGCGCTTGTTTGGTGTGCGTCCGAAGGCAACATTGGACACCCATGTGTTGATAAAATGTTCGTTTAAGAATGTGATGTTTTGTTCATCGGAGAGAGCACCTGCCCTCAGGCTTTTGCCACTCCCTCAGCAA
>JAPOOP010000220.1 GCA_026713385.1 Candidatus Poribacteria bacterium
CCGATGGTGTTAACCGTGTCGTATCGCTGTCGTCGAGACGTCGAGTCAAGGGCCACCTCATTTCGTCCCTCTTTTTGGCGGTGATAGGAGGCTGTCAGACGGAACGTGTCAATGCTTCCCTCTGTTGGGGTTACTAAATAATTGGCATAAACAAGATCACGATTTTGCGGCTCAAAAAAGAATTCGTCAAACTCCTGTGGTGCGATTTTATCATACCGCGGAGTTTGCGGCTGCTTCCACATCTGGTAGGCAACGTTGAGAGTGCTGGTGTCGCTGAGTTGATACGCAATCTTGGCATCGGCATCGTAGGCTTTCCAGCCCAGCGGACCTTCGTTGTCAATGAGCCATCTATCGGGGATATTATCTTTTGACAACTTATTGATCTCATCATAGTCATAGAGTTTCACGCCGCTTGGCATTTCGTTCACGATTTCAAACTTCCGGTTTTTGTAGTGGAGATCGTAACCACTTCCAGGATTCATATCTCCATAAAATCGTGTCCCCCCGCCAGCAATGAATCCAAATCGCCCTTTATTTCCTGTTACTTCTAACCTACCGAGTCGTTCCTGTGTGGCTGTCGTGTAACGAGCAAAGAGTCGTGGGTGGATATCCCAGGTTTGCTGCACTGGATTCAACGGGACTGCTTTCGTAAAGAAACTCACGACACCACCCATAGCACCGCTTCCATATAACATCGAGCTTGAGCCGAGTAATACCTCTGCGCGATCTAACATCTCTGGTCCGATGGTTGCCGTGTACTGATTGGGTCCCGAACGAAATGTGGAATTATTCAGGCGAACCCAGTCGACCTGTATCAACGTCTGATACCCAGTTAAGCCTCGGAGTAATGGCGAGCCTTGTCCAACTGTTGTCTGTTGTGCGCTAACGCCGACGGCATCACGCAGTAGGTTAGACGCGTGCTCAGCGTTGCTCCGTTCCAACTGTTTTAGGTTAAGGACAGTAATAGCGTTAGGCGTTTTGAAAGGCTCTTTCTCAGCGCGCGTTGCTGTTACTGTGACTTCCTCCACTTCCGCAACTTTCATGTCACATTCTTTTTCCCCGTCCGCCTGCACGTCCAGAATCCAACTCAATGATAGACTTAGGTTTATGATGAGAATAAGATAGAGCGATTTTTGCATGGTAGTGTCCTCCTGTGAATTTTACGCTACTATGAGTCTTTCAGGTGACTGGTGCTATCTGCAACCTGTGTTTTACTTCTTTGCAAATTGCATGCCAGACGCAATTTTGTATTAAAATTAGCGATTTTCGCATATTTTCGCCATAATTCGCCATAATTTGTGCAATAGCGTTCATTTGTTGAACACTCGACAGCAACAGAACGAGAACTCTAATTCCTTTCCTCTAATTTCTTCTCTTGCACGTAAAACACATTTCGTGATATTCTATTTTCCATGGAGAGTCCGATATGCTCCGCACTGCGAAAGAGTTATCGCGTGGTTAGAACAACAAGGGTCAGATTAACAGACAACGAAACAGGAGCAGGTATGTCAAAACAGAAATTAAACTTTGCATTCATCGGATGTGGTGGCAACGCACGTGGGCACGGACGCAGTGTCTCAAGTGTCGAAGGTGTAGAGATTGTCGCGCTTGCCGATCCAAGTGAAGCGTCGCTTGAGGCATTCAAAGAGACTGTCGGTTTGGACGAGTCGCTTCCCACTTACACCGACCACGTTGAGATGTTAGATGCCGTCAAACCGGATGCCGTCGTCATTAGTTCACCGCACGGTCTCCATTTCCAGCATATCATGGATGCACTTGATAGAGGCTGCCACGTCCATACCGAGAAACCGATGGTCTGCACGGTGGATCATGCCAAACAGGTGATAGCGAAGGTAGAAGAGACCGGTTTGCACCTGATGATAGGTTACCAACGGCATTTAAGCCCTACCTATCAATACTGTCGCCAAGTCGTTCAGAGTGGTGAACTCGGACGCGTTAACTTTGTCTCCGCACATCAATCACAAAATTGGTATCGGAATCAGCAGGGCAAATGGCGGCAGGACCCCTTCCTCGGTGGGGGTGGGCAACTCAACGACTCAGGGAGCCATCTCATTGATATTCTCCTCTGGGTGTTGGAAGCGAGCCCCGACACCGTCTTCGCGATGATTGATAACTTGGACATTGAAGTAGATGTTCTCACTGCGATGTCAATTAAGTTTGATACCGGTGCCTTGTGCAATATCAGCATTGTCGGGCATGCCTATGGTGGGGTGCGAGAAGCTTTTTCCGTCTGGTTAGAGGAAGGTGCTCTCCATCTCCGCGAGGGGACACTCTATCGCCAAGAACGCGATGGTCAGTCAGAGGCTGTTGATACGTCTGAAATGCCAGAATCCGGCAACAAAGATGTCGCCTTCATTGAGCTTATCCGTGGTGAACGGACAGAGAACCCGATCGGTGTTGAAAACGGTTTACGCGTCATCCAATTGACCGAAGCTGCGTGGCAATCCGCTGAACTCGGCACACCCGTCAAGGTAGATTTGAGTTGAGCGTTACTGTCTGTTACGATCTTGCCCAGAGCTTGTAGTCCCAAGCATCGCGCCATGACGGATATACGGCAAGCAGCGTTTAGACAAAAGGAGTCTAACCGAACCGCAAGGTAAATTAAAAGTGCTTGAGGTCCAAAATCTGTCTAAATCCTTTGACAAGAAACCCATTCTGACAGAACTCACATTCCAAGTGGCAGCTGGGGAATGCCTCGTTCTACTCGGTAAGAATGGCGCGGGCAAAACACTTCTGCTCAATATCTTGGCGACCTTAGTCGAACCGACATCAGGGAGTGTTTCTATTGATGGGATTGATGCATTTTCAAACCTGAAACAAGTGCGTCCAAGGATCGGGTATATCCCTGTAGCGTTTGAAGGGTATCCTGAGTTATCTGTCGTAAATTACCTCAATTTTTTCGCCGCTGCATACAAATTAGAGAAGCGGGAGCGCGTGGGAGCAATCGATACAGTCTTGGAATTAATGGACATTCAGCACCTACGTGAGGTCAAAATTAGTGTGCTATCAACAGGAGAGCGGCAACGGCTTTTATTCGCCAAAACTTTTCTGCACGAACCACTGTTATGGTTGCTTGATGAACCGCTCACGCCCCTCGATCCGAGCGGACAGATCGAAATGACTGAGCTTCTCGGTGAACTCCAAGCGATGGGAAAAACGGTCATAATTGCCACCAATCGTCTTGAGGATGTCCATCGGTTGTGTGGTTCTGACTCGCACGTCGAAAACCTCGTCGGAATCTTGGAAAACGGTCGATTCGATATCTTTGATACATTCAGCAAGTTGCAGCAGGAAGTTACAGAAAATGATAGCACTGAAAATCCTGCGCCAAGTTGGTTGAATCAACTCTTCGCGCAGCTCGCAAGTTAAAATTTATTCTACATAAAGTCTGGGGGTTAAAAAAATATAATGTCAGATATCGGAAAATTCTTTCAGGAGAACGGATACTATTTCGCCAAAGGTGTCTATTCGTCCGAAGAAATCAAGGGGATGGAAAGTGCCTTTGATCAGGTCGTGGATCAACTCCTCAAAAGCGACGAAAACGTCAATGCTCGCTGGGGAGGTAGATTGATGGATGCCCTTGATGGCGGTGAATCTGTTATCATCCATACCCACAATATCCAGAGTTTCTCTGGGGTCTGGATGCAGGCATTCTTGCAAGAGAAGTTTCTTGATGTGACCGAAGCTATCCTCGGACCGGATATTATGCTTCATCATTCCAAACTCTTTTGCAAACCACCGGAACAAGGTGCTCCCTTCCCGATGCACCAAGATTGGCAGTACTTCCCCTCCGTCAAAGATAGCATGATGGCGGCTATGATCTACGTTTCAGAGGCTACTGATGAGATGGGATGCGTGCGTGTCTATCCCGGTTCCCACAAGCAGTTGGGACGCATGGATGGCATGATGGGAAGCGGACAGAACGCTGAAGTTACCGAGCGATACCCCATTGAGAATGCGACCGTTTTAGAGGCGGAACCAGGAGACGTGCTTTTCTTTAGTTATTTCACCTTGCACGGTTCCATGCCGAACCGCTCGAACCAGACGCGAAAGAGTGTCCTCGTTCAAATGCACGCTGGGGACGATGAGATCGAATCCGAAAACCGTCACACCAATGTCCAACTGGTACTTCGGGGCTGGAACCATCTTGCAACCCGCTCTTCGGTTGGAAGAATTATATAAATCAAGAAGTTAACTGTTTTTAGGGCTTTAACTATTGGCGTATCTTCCACATTTTTTACAGATACTCGGGTTGATAGTTAAGCAAAATCACGGGATTGCGTAAGTCCTCTTAGAAAAACGAAACATAGCCCGTAATGAAATGGAGGGGTTTTGCGAATCAACGCTGAATGCGCGTGTTGCCTCGCAGTGAGAGTCAGCTGGGTGTTTTTTCAGATCTACGGAATGGCACTTCAAATTCCAAATCCGCTCTGACCGAACCGTAAGGAAAATTAAAAAAATGATTAGAGTTGCAAAGATTAGTATGGCGCATGTCCATGCGGGTGGCTACGCCCGCAAAATTCACGAGAATCCTGAGACCGAACTCGTTGCCGTCTGGGACGAAGAGGAATACGGTGGAAAAGCAGCAGCAGAACAATACGAAGTCCCGTTCTACACCGACCTTGATGAAGTCCTCAGTCGAGATGACGTAGACGCTGTCGCTGTTGACGCGATTACGTCCGACCATCCGCGTGTGATGATTGCTGCCGCTGAAGCAGGGAAACATATTTTCACGGAGAAAGCACTCGCAATTACCGTCGCCGAGTGCGATCCAATTATCGATGCCGTTGAGAAGGCAGGTGTGAAGTTCATGATTTCGCTGCCTTCTCGGGCGAACCCTGAAATCCTGTTTGCGAAAAAGGCGATTGATGATGGACTGATTGGTGACATCACGTTCGGTAGAGGACGC
>JAPOOP010000219.1 GCA_026713385.1 Candidatus Poribacteria bacterium
TAACTGCGAGTTTAGGAGTGTCAGCGAACTCCCGTAGCGTGTGTGATATTTTTGAGGGTTTTCGGGGGCTGAACCCCAAGGCTTTGGCGAGTCCGGGGGGCTTCGGGGTTTCCACGGAGCTATCGTTGTATATCCTTTATGACCGCACAGCGGTTTCCCAACGACCAACACGCCGAGCATCGCCTTCAAGGGATACCGACGTCCTTTTTTCTTGCGAGGTTCGCGGACTTCTGCTAACATATCAAGTAAGTGGACCAGCGTGATTTCTTGTCATGATTCACCTCAAAAACTTGTTGCATTTTAAGGTGAAGTATAGCGAAAGTCGCGTGAAATGTCACGCGACTTTTGCTTATCTGAAAATAATAACAACTGTGAAAAATATCACACCAAAAACCTAAAACTGAAATACTCTGAAGTGACATCTGATTTTTTCTTGACAGGTTTTCCGACTTATGTTAGACTTTTATCAAACAATTGAGAAGGATACCCTAACGGTTAGAGGGGCCATGGTCGTATCATCATTTTAGGAAAAACCCTCCGCCTTGCCATACGGCTCACACTCGCAACGCTGGCGATTTAGGGAGTGGATCCGGGTATTTCTGATGGATTTTTGCAACTCTAAAGGAGTGTTCAATGTTGAAGTCATGTGTATTTTTCGTTTTCGTTTTCGCCCTTGTTTCAAGCCTGTCGCATGCAGGACTTGATGTAGACAATGCATGGGGCGATATTGTCGCATTATACAAGTTTGATGATGACCATGATGATGGTCCGAGAGGTTTTGATGCACAATTGCAGGAGGGTGCTGTTATTGAAAGTGGTGGCAGAGGAAAATGCCTAAAGCTCATGAAAAAGGGAAGTTTCGGCTCCTTTCTCAATGACCATCATATCGCTTTGTCAAATGAGTTTTCAATCGTTGTATGGGTAAAACTCAATCCGCAAGAAGATAGCCTCAATATTGGCATGCACGGTCTCACAGAGGATGAAGATTCCGTTGGATCGGCAGGTATGAGTGTTCTCCCCGATGGTAACCTTTGGGGATCCTTTTATCATGCAGCGACGGAAAGGACGCTTGAAAAGAACGTGAACCTTCAGACACAGGATAAAAATCTTTCAGATAACAAATGGCATCACATTGCGTTCACGAGTTATGAGGGTATCTATAATCTCTTCATAGATGGTCAGTTAGCAGCCCGAAGGCATATTGATGATTATATTTCTCTCTGGGGAGATAAAACCAACATCTACGTAACCAACGCAAATGCGAAAGGTTCATTCAATGACAGAATCCTGGTGGATGAGTTAGGTTTTTTTGAGACCGGTTTGAGCATCTATGAGGTTCGAGCGGTTCGTCAATTCGGATTTGACGCGTTTCTACAAGCGATGCCTGTCGAACCGACAGGGAAGATCGCGACGACATGGGGCACCCTGAAAATGCGGTAAGTCGAGATGAGGAGAATGGATCCGTGAAAAACATTTCACTCGAAAAGAGATAAACACCTGATACCTGACAGTCCATGCGAAACACGACTCATAAACTTTTCAAAGATAAGACGTTGCGCCACTTGCACGACGAGTTGAATATCATTGGCGTTGTTCGGAATCATTTCCTTGCGGTGTCCATGCGATACTACCGCAGATATGGTAAAGGACTTTCCTATCGGAAAATGTCTTCTCATTTGACGAAACTCAAGAAACTTGAGAAGTATCAGCATTGGAATATCCCTTACTCGTGGGCATTACAAAATGTTCTGAAGCGTTTGGCACAGTCCTTTCGTGAAATGAAAACACTTGGTAGAGGTCACCCACAGTTCAAATCGTGTAAAAAACACAAAGGGATGACCTTTCGCGGTGAACATGTCAAGATTGCATATTTGCTACCGAAGCAGAAACACGAAAGAAATCACCCGACGTATCAAATCCGATTGAACGGACGTTGGTATCGTTTCGGCCTGCACCGTCGCATAGCAGGCGAAATTAAACAGGTTCAAGTTACAAGGGACGCACTCGGAGACATGTATATCACCCTCACTGAAGATTACTCGGAAGTTAAGATAGAACCCAAGACAGGTAAAGCTGAAGGGTTCGACTTTGGAATCAAAGACTTCCTGACTGGTAGTGATGGTGAACGCTACGGGGCTCCGATGTTCTACACCGAGAACGCTGATAAGTTAGCGAAAGCACAACAGGCACATTCCCGTAAAGTCAAAGGGGCTCATAACAGAGAACGCGAACGCAAGAACGTTGCCCGTATCCATAAGAAAATTGCCAATCAACGGGCAGACCATCATTGGAAACTCGCCATAGACTTCTGCCGTCAGTTCGATATTCTGTTCTTTGAAGACCTGAACCTTCGGGGTATGAAAGCACTTTGGGGCAAACAAGTTTCTGACCTCGCCTTCGGTGAGTTCATGCGGAAACTGAAACACCAATCCCATAAGCGTATTCGCTCCGTGTTGAAGATTGGGCGGTGGACTCCCACGACAAAGTGCTGTTCTGTGTGTGGACATAAAAATGAAAACCTTACGTTAGCAGATAGGGACTGGACGTGTCCAAAGTGTCATACGCATCTGGAGCGCGACCCGAACGCTGCTATGAACATTCTCAAGGAAGGGGTAGCTTCCTTTGGCTTAGGAGTCGTCAGACCGATTGTCCTGTTCAATAGGATTGTCGGCCGCTCCGTTGAAGCGACCAGTCCGCTTCTCAATTCCACAAATGCTTCCGTCGTTTAAGATTGCGGAAGCCCCCATGCTTTAGCTGGGGGTCTATCACCTACAAAAGTCAGGAGGAAAGGAACATAATGAAAAGGATTGTTATCATTCCACTGGTTGTCCTACTGCTTGCGGGTGTAGGTTGTGACACAAAGCAGAAGGGCCCGAGCAACCTATCCGTCGGCAAAAGTAAATTGATTGATAGCGGTAACGCCTTGGAAGCCGTTGAGCATCTCGAAAAAGCAGAGCAGGAAGAAGTTAATAAACTGGAACCACGTGCTTTACTCGTTATTGCTTACTCTCATGGGTTGTCCACAGGAAGCGCGAGTAGCCACGGCGTTGAAGCCAAGTTCAAAAACCAACGAGAACAGCGGATACAAGAACTCACCGAGGCTGAGATAAAGCAAGTCCTACAAATTCTCAGCACACCGTCGCGGGTACAGAAAGATGGCTTGCAGGCACTTGTTGACAAGGGACGTGAAACGTCGGTAATAATTCTCGACAGCCTCACCAAAGGGAGATATCCGTCGCTTCATGAAAATTTTACGGGAATGCTTGTTCAGATCGGTTCAGACGGTCTTGATCTGGTTTTAGCGAAACTTACTGATGAAACGACTTCACCTGCGCTCAAGGTTAAACTCGTGCAGGTTCTTGCTGGAATCGGCGACGCGAAAGCCATAGATGCGCTAAAAACGCTTCAGAGTGGAACGGGCGACGCTACTTTGGCAATGGAGATTAATACGACCCTCTATCAACTCGGTGAGGAATCCTATAAAAAGGACATCATCGCCGGTTTAAGTCATAGTGATGTTGCTGTCCGACGCGCCGCCGCAAAAACTATGGCGAATATCAGTGATGTATCATCGAAAACACTCATTGCCGGGTTAAAAGACACCGACTCTGAGGTCGTCGCATCCCTCGTAAAGGCACTTGAAGTACATCGGGATGCTGACGCTGTTGACGAACTCGTAAATATTCTTACCGGTGGGTTGAGCAAAGATCCGAAGCAGGCGGCAATTAATACGCTTGACATTTATGGGCAAAACAAACTTGCGAGAGGTTTAGCGAAGCGCATTACAATGCTACTCATTGGTGGCACAGTTAGTGACGCAGACACTCGGCTCCGTCTTGTCCAACTTCTGAAGAGGGAACCGTTTCTGAAGCAGATTCAGGTGACGGAATTGTACGACAATCTTGAATTCAAGCTTTATGAATATCACAAGCAAAAGGAACAGAGCGAACTCGTCAAAACGTCACTTAAACAACTCCTTGATGCACTTCAGTAGTCTTACAATGCGTGTCGTATCTGTTTTCTACGCGTTTTATAGCAGAACTCGCAAATCGGTGATTAGAGAATACTGGTGCCGAACAACGCGATTAACACAATTTCGATGGGAAATTGAACCGCTTTGCTGCTTGCACTTAAATTGTTGACATAAAAATGTATTTATTTTAGAATATTTTTTACATCAGTACTTGCCCAAATTTGCAGTCCCTGTTTGGTAGGGGTTAAATATGTCGTGATATGCAGAACCTGTAGTTTTATCCTGCCAAACTATACCGAGAAATATTAGATCGGCTCGCGGTTTATTTTTTTGCAAGTTGCGCGCTACCAAATGGTGGACATTATCTTCATGGAGCAAGCAAGCGACACGAACGGGTAAGTCTAATCGAGATTCCAGGAGGAAAAGAAAAACGGAACATGAAAAAACTTTTGCTGATATTACTACTTATAGGAGTCGTGAGTTTCGGCTGTCAGGAACAGGTCATCACTCAACTTGAGGTCGGAAGAAGTAAGTTGCTAAATGCAGGACTTTCGCTGGAGGCAGTCGACCATCTTGAACGTGCTGAACGGGAAGAGGAAAACAAAGTTGAACCTCGCGCGCTCCTGATCCTTGCTTATAGCAACGCTATTTCAACGGGTGCCGCTAAAATCCACAATGTAGAAGCCAGATACCAAACCGAACGTGACCGCCGTCTGGGGGAATTGGGCGAATATGAGATGAAGAAAATCCTGCAGATCCTCGGAGAACGACACAGGGTACAGAAGGATGCCATACAGGTCCTCATTGATAAAGGTGCACCAGCGGTGCCTTTCGTTTTGGAAGACCTTGTTAAAAACCGGTATCACAATGTCCACGACGACTTTGTTCAAATCTTGCAGGAAATCGGCAGCCCAGCTATTAGCGAACTGCTGAAGACAGCTGGTGATAGAAAGACACCATCCAATGTGAAGATTCAGCTCGTCCGTATTGTAGGGAGTATAGCGGACGCATCCGCCGCCGCCGGGTTAGAAGCACTCCAGAATGCAACCGCTGATGAGGGGTTGAAGATGGAAATTAACACCGCGCTCTACCTGCTCGGCAACGAAGGCTCCGAAGGGAAAATTGTCGAGGGCTTGACCGATGGTAACGCTGTTGTCCGACGCGCCGCCGCAAAATCTATGATGTTCCTCAAAGAACACCCAGCCGACAAACTGATTGATGCACTTGACGATTCCGATGACACCGTACGTATGGACATTGCGAAAGCACTGCAGAAATATCCTGACGCAGGTGCTGTTGACGGCCTCGTCGCAATCCTCACAAACGGTTCAAGTCTAAGCACTAAGCAAGCCGCTATTGATACGTTGAACCATTACGCCGAAAACGGACTCGCAGATGGATTAGCAGGACGTTTAATCGTCTTGTTAGCCAATCCTGAGGTAGTTGATCATGAAGACAGACTCCGTATCGTTCAACTTCTTAAGAAACCTGCTTTGGTAAACCAAATTCAGGAGGCTGACCAATACGATAATCTGCCCCATAAGCTTGACGTTTACTTCAGGGAGACCGAAACCAACGATATGGTGAAAGACGCACTCAATGAACTGCTCCTTACGCTTGAATAGATAGGCAAGAAGGCTGGCGATGCTTGGGATGTCAAAGTTCAAGCCGACGCTGTTTAATGGCAAGGAATAATTAAAATGTGTCTTACTGTAGACCAACGTACGTAGCTCGTAATGTAATGGAGAGCGGATTTGAGAATGGGATGTCAAAGTTCAAGCCGACGCTGTTTAATGGCAAGGAATAATTAAAATATGCCAAATTATCCAACGGGTGTCAAGATTACCAAAGTTGAACAGGTCACGGTCGAAATTGATCAGCCTGCGATTGGTTGTAACTCCCGCGCAACGGAGATTCACCAACCTCACCCGAACGGGAAATGGAACGAACGGATTATTCGCATCCATACCAACGATGGTACACTCGGTTGGGGGACTGGCAGTTGGGGAACAACTACTGCTGAAAAAGCAGAAGGCGTGCTCAATCAAAATCCGTTTGACCTCTTAAACCCTGAGGCCGGGGTTCTTGAGGAATTCCGTGGGCTTGAAAATGCTCTCTGGGACACAATCGGCAAAATCCTCGGGAAACCTGCCTATCAGCTCATCGGTGGCGATGTTTTTTCAAACGAGTTGCCCGCTTACGACAGTACCATCTATTTCAACGATCTCCTGTATGAGACGAAAACTGAGGGGCTTGAACGCATCGAGAATGATGTTAAAAGCAGTCTCGCTAATGGGTTCACCGCATGCAAAATGAAAATCGGACGCGGTAGCTATCTCATGGAACGCAAAGCGGGACTACAACGAGACATAGAACTCGTCCAACTTGCCCGTAGCACGGCAGGCGAAGGCTTCGATATTCTCGTCGATGCAAACAACGGCTACACCTACGATGAGGTCATCACCTTCCTGAACGAGACGAGTAATTGTGACGTTTTTTGGATAGAAGAGATGTTTGAGGAAGAGGTCGAATTGTACCGCAACCTCAAAGCCTTCATCCAAGAAAAGGGATTGAAAACCCTCATTGCCGATGGTGAGACGCGAACACGTGACCCACTTGAATTCTACGATCCCTTCTTTGAGGCGGGTGTTATTGATGTCATCCAGCACGATATGAAGGGGCTCGGCGTTACCGGTTGGCGGCGACTCGCTGATATGGCTGCCGCACATAGTGTCCAGTGTGCACCCCATAACTGGGGCTCCCTGCTCGGCTTCTACCTCAGTCTCCAATTCGGTAAAACGATTCCGCATTTCCTCTACGGCGAAGTCGCAACCCTCACGAGCGATGTAATTGATACTTCTAACTATGCCTTCACCGGTGGAGCGTTCACCGTCCCGGATACCCCTGGACTTGGGCTGGAACTCGATGAAGATGTGTACGATGATCGCTACGCCGGAAAAGAGGACTGGCAGATCGGCTGATTCTTTACTCCGCCCTAATGGACTTTCAAACCAGACCCCTGTCAGAAAACTTCGGTGCTGAAGTCCTGAACGTAGACTTGACCCAGATTGATGAAGATATGGCTAAAGCCATCTTATTGGCTGTCCAGAAGCATGTCCTTCTTCTCTTTCGCCGACAGTCCCTTCACGACGATGACATCTACCGACTCAGCAGGGTGCTGGGACCTGTTGAAGAACCTCCTGCCGCCAAAGATAACCACAGTCCTGGTTTCAAATCTGTTATCAAAATTCGGTGTCAAAACCCCCTTGCTTTAGCTGGGGGATGTAGACACCGCCCTATTGAATTAGACCAAACCTTTGCTTAAAAAGATTTGACAAATGTCTAAAATTATGGTAGAATTAATAGTATCAGGTTGGCAA
>JAPOOP010000218.1 GCA_026713385.1 Candidatus Poribacteria bacterium
AAGCATACGAATATCGACGAGATCGCGGGTGCCGATGTTCTTTAGCGTCGCTGTCATGTCGACCTCTTCGCCTATCTTGATCGTCTGGAACGCGTTCGGCACGAATACCTCAATCTCCGGCACCCCCTTTGGAATCAGTTCAAACCGTTCGACACCGCCTTGGATACCCGCAATCCTATCAGCGGGTAACTCCAACCGATTGTTAACACCCCCAAGTTCAGTTGCCTCCGCGTCATCAATCACGGCGACGTAGAACTCAAGCGTGCTGTCGAGATACGACGCATCCAATTCCTCTGGTAGATAGACAATCAACGACAGATTCCGCTTCGACTGTTCCTGCGTGAACTTCACCTGTGACTGGCGAGATTTTGTCTCTGGGTCTTGGAATTCAAAGGAGAGACGATTTAGCAGGTTAATGACGCGCAACTGGAATGTATTCTCCGTTTCTGCCAACCGATCGAGCGTCAAGTCGTAGGTGACGCTGCTTCCCAAGTTCCCTTCCTGTGAGAAGCGTAGGGAGCTGACATTGACGACATCCAACGCGGATTCTTTTTGGAGATAGATGAGTCGTGTGTCGGGTTCGGCAAGTTCGGGGTATTTCAGCGATACCTTCAGACTCTCGACATCTTTCTGAAGTTGGAACGTCAGTTCCACGGTTTCATTGTAACCAAGGACTGGTATCTTCTCTTCATACGGCTTGACGATATTCGTATCATCGATAACGTCGAGTAAGGAGATATAAATCCCACGGATCTCATTCGCCGCGGCGATCTCTTCAGGTGTCGCGTTGATCGGCATTGCTTCTGTCGTTGATGTATTTTTCAACTGGATCGTCACCATCATTTGCCCACCTGTATTACTGGCGATACGAAACTTCTTCGCACTCAGGATAGAGATATGACGTGTGTCCTCCTCAAGATGGATTTTATAGGGAATTTCCTGATCGAGGTATTTCAGGCTGACAATGAGACTATCAACATTTCGCCGGAGTTCAAAATCGAGGGTTTTCTCCTGTCCGTCTTTGAGTGTCGGAATGCGATATTCATAAGGAAAGCCGATGATAGATTCCGTATCGTCTTTAATGGAGACATAGACGTTGTTGATCTCTTGTGCCGTTGCCCCTTCCGAGTAACCGGCGGCGGGGACCCCGGTGTCTGTTTCTTCTGTTTCGCCATTGATTGCACCATACGTGAGCACGACTTCCAGATACCGTCGATCCCCCTGTTTGTAGCGCCTCGCAGACACGACAGAGATATACGGATCCTCCTGTTTCAGATGGATGTTCTTCTGGTCCTCGCGCCCTGAGTACGTCAACGCTACAACGACATCTCGCACATTCTTTTTTATCAGCTCAAACTCCAAAGTGATAGATTCCCCCTCTTTGAGCGTCTCAATGCGTCGTTCGTAAGGTTCGGTAATAATCGCTCCACTAGCACCATAACTTTCCTGTTCTTTAATCGAGACGAAGATATCGTCAATCTGTGCGCTGATAATAATTTCTCGTCCCAGTACTTTCGAGCTTTCAATGAGTTTGACGGGAGATGAGCTATTCCGCAAAGTGATTGAGAACAATTCCCGACCATCGACGGATTCATAGAGTCTTGTCTCTTCAACGGTGATATGCCACTCATCTTGTAGCGATTCAAGCTCTACCTGTTGGAGCGTCAATTTTGCCTGTTCATATTCATCGACAGCACGTTCGTAAGCCTCCTCGGCTTTATTGACTTCGGAGACAGTAACGATGTTGTTGTCCTCCATCATCATCGCCTTGAGGTTTTCGAGATCAATTTTCTTTTTATTCATCAATTTTTCTGCCAATTCCATTTTCAAACGCTCGACTTCTATCAGGATTTGGCGACTCTGTTCCTCTTTCGTTTTTGGATCGTTCCCATTGGCAAGCGAAACATCTTCGGACTCCGCTGCGGGTAGGGGCGAGGTCACCTCGCCCGTACTGAACAGCGATATCCCTATCACGCTAATGAAAACAATTGTAAGTATATTGGTTCGCATTTTTAATTAATCCTGTCGTTATAATTGGGTATCCGATTCGCCAAATCTTGGTTTGACGAATCGGTTGGTTTGTGTCGCGAGCACATTATGCGGCTGTGTCATCCACAGGTTCGTATCCAGCAACGTAATGCAGGTACAACGCCTCGAGATCCTCTTTTAGAATTTCTTCGCGCGTTAGCTCCCGTTCAAGATTGCCTTGCACCAGAATACCGATTCTGTCAGCAACCTCCTTCGCACGGAAGATGTCGTGTGTAGACATAAAGATAGATTTCCCTTCCTCCTTTAGTTCACGGAGTAGATGCAGGAAATCGGCACCCCCCTTCGGATCCAAGCCGGAGGTCGGTTCATCAAGCAGGACGGCTTGTGCGTTCTTCATGATCGCAATCGCGATGCCCAAGCGTTGACGCATCCCCTTGGAGAAAGTCTTGACGCGCCGTGTAAAGGCTTCTTCCGGCAGGCCGACACGTCCGAGTGTCGCATCGAGCTCCTCGTTTGATACCTTCTTGCGTCCACCGAGTTTGGCAAAGAAGGAAAGGTTTTGGCGTGCTGTGAAGTTGCGATAGAGTTCCACATTCTCAGAAACGTAAGCGAGATGCTTCTTCGCTTCGAGTGGGAACTTGGGAATCTCAATATCGCCTATCAAAGCGGTGCCACTTGTCGGTTCGATGAAGTTCAGCAACATAGAGATCGTCGTGCTTTTCCCCGCACCGTTCGCACCGAGGACGACATAGATTTCACCGTCGTCCACTTTCAGGTTCAATTTATTCAAGGCTAAGACACTTTCGTTGTAGACTTTCGTGAGGTCACGGGTTTCTAACATGGGTTTCTCCTTAGGTTATTTTTTTCGCTTTATAATTTAAGGATACAATTTTGAGGTAGAATGGGTGCATAGTGAAAAACATTGAGAGATACACGTTTTATAATAAACCCACAATGATTTTGATGTTGCGGGTAGGCGGGGTTACAAACCCCGCCAGCAGTGGGTAAGGTATCCCTCACATCAGATATCGGAACGGAAGAACTTCAAGAACGCCACGACTGTGAACACCAGTGCAAAAAAACCGAGTAAGAACACATCCACTGC
>JAPOOP010000217.1 GCA_026713385.1 Candidatus Poribacteria bacterium
ATAAAGACCAGTAGCAACACAGGGGTAAAAAAGGTTCTCTTTTTCATGTGTGAGGTGCCTCTCTTTCAAGCAATACAGTTTCCTTATAACAACTTCAGCAATTTATGTGCCAACATCTGGGACACTAAATATGTTGCTGTGTCCAGTCTCAAAGCGGGTAACTTGCACAGAAACGGGCAAGTCCATATTCGCGATGCACCATACAGGGCATCCACACACCCCAAAGTTGAAATTTGTTTGACACTGTCCGCTAAATGTGATAAATTGATTGTTAACTCTAATTGATACAATTTCACGGATAGATTTGAAACCTGTAGATAACAGGAGGGTAGGCGTATGAGTGATTTACAGTTGCAACAGTACCTTTTTGACGTGCAAGGCTACCTCGTCATCGAGAATGTCTTGAGTCCAGAAGAGATTGCGGCACTCAATCAATGTGTTGACGAACAACAACTTCCCACACCGGGAAAGGTCCAAAGGTTTGGAAGTGCCCCAGATGGCTCCGGGTTTTTGCAGTGGGGGAAACCGCTTTGCGATTTACTCGACCATTCCAAGATTATGCCGATACTTCAATTCCGTCTGGGCGATTGCTTTCGACTTGATCGAATTTACGGGATGTATATGCGGGAAGGAATGCCGCGCGGACATTTACATGCCGACTACGGTGCGACTTCTCCAACGGCAAGAGCGAAGCCAGGGGAATACTACTCTTTCCGAAACAATGAGATCCACAACGGGTTCGTCGTTGTGACGTGGAACCTCGCAGATACCGGACCGGATCACGGTGGGTTCTGCTGTATTCCGGGGAGCCATAAAGGCAATTTCAAGCTACCACAACAGATAGCTGAAGCACCCGAAGCAGCACCCTGTGTCGTCATTCCGGAGGCTCCTGCCGGTTCAGCAATTTTGTTTACTGAGTCACTGACACATGGCACAGCGGCATGGAACGGCAAACACCAACGCAGATCCCTTCTGTATAAGTATTGCGTTTCACATATCGCTTGGACCTCGCGGCGTGTTACCCCACCGGAGGATATAGAATTAACAGAGCGTCAAAAAATCCTCTTCCGTGAACCTGCCGACCCGTACCGTCACTTCCCCTCGTTGTTTGATGCAGCATAGTAGAAAACAGAGGTAAACGCAACACCGATATGCCAAATTTCACGCAGAACCAGTTACAGAAAATCACAACTGACATCTTTGACGCCGGGGGTGTCCCAAGCGATGAAGCAGAGATTATTGGGGAACTGCTCGTCGCTTCAAATCTCGCAGGACATGATTCCCATGGCGTTATCCGCATTCCGCAGTATATTGGACTCATCGAATCTGGATTAATCCAGCCCGGAGCACCGATTGAAATTGAACGTGAGCCGGCTTCACATGCACTCATCAACGGTAATTGGGGTTTTGGACATGTCGTCGCACAGAAAGCAATGTCGCTCGCGATCGAGAAGGCGAAGTCAAGCACAATCAGCGCAATTAGTGTCTATAACTGCAACCATATCGGACGTATTGGAAGCTACCCATTGATGGCGGCTGAAACCGGTATGGTAGGCATTACAATGGTGAACGCGGGTGGAACGGCACTCTATGTCGCTCCTTTCGGTGGAAGCGATGGACGACTCGCAACGAATCCCATTGCGATTGCGACACCGACACGCGAAGGACATCCAATTCTGTTGGACATTACGAGTAGCGTCGTTGCACAAGGTAAGATTCGGGTGGCGTTTAATCGTGGGGATTCTGTACCACTCGGTTGGCTCATCAACAACGAAGGTGAACCGACTCAGGACCCACGAGACTTGATGGAATCTCCACAGGGCGCGTTGTTGCCACTCGGTGGGATTGTTGGACACAAAGGGTATGCTCTCGGTCTGATGATTGACATTTTGGGGGGTGCGTTGTCGGGTGCCGGTTGTAGTGGTTCAGGGAACACTCGTCTCCAGAACGGTGTCCTGATGATTGCACTGGATATTGCTAATTTTACGCCACTTGATGACTTTTATCAGCACGTTGAGGGACTCGTTGCCCACGTGAAAGCCTCACCAATCGCTCCAGGATTCGATGAGATTTTGACCCCAGGTGAAATTGAGGCACGCCAAGCAGAACGTCGTTTGCGCGATGGCATCCCTATTGATGACGAGACATGGCGGCAGATTCAAGAAACAGCGGCGGAGGTCGGAATATCCGAACTTGAATTTTGAGTCAGTTGAAACTACCCGTCCGAACAATCATATTCGATTTTGACTATACGTTGGTAGACTCGGCGCGAGGCACAATTGATGGTGTGAATTTCGCGTTTGAAAAAATGGGTTTGCCGATCGCTTCTGATGACGCGGTGCGTCGGACAATCGGTCTGTCGCTACCGGATATACTGACGGCGTTAGCAGGAGACGCATACACTAAGCATGTCGATGAATTTACCCGTTTGTTTCTCCAACGCGCTGATGAGACGATGGTTGCGTTGGCGGAGTTTTATGCGGGGGTGCCACAGACGGTGAAAGCGTTACGAGGGCTTGGTATTCAACTCGCCATCGTTTCTCAGAAAACTCGTCGCTATATTCAACCGATCCTTGAGAAAGAGAACCTGTTGGAGCCTTTTGAAGTCATCGTTGGGGGTGGGGATGCAACATATAAGCCAGATCCTGAAGGGTTACTGCTGGCGGTTGCCCAAACAGGTAGCGTTCCGGCAAATTGCCTCTACGTTGGAGACAGCGTGACGGATGCTGAAACTGCGCGACGTGCCGATATTGCGTTTATCGCTGTGCTGTCGGGTGTCACGCCACGGTCGGCTTTCGAGGATTACGATATTTATGAGATTCTTGAAGATGTGTCTGGATTATTGGATTTAGAATTTTTGATAAACTCCCAAACAAGGAGTTCTAATGCAAAATAGACACCTTACTATTGGTGAGTACCTTCTAAAAAAACTAGAAAGTTACGGCATTGACCACATCTTCGGTATCCCTGGCGATTATGTAGTCCAGTTCTTCGATCTGATTGAGCAGAGTCCGATTCAACACATCGGCACAACGCGAGAAGAGACAGCAGGATTCGCTGCAGATGCCTACGCGCGCACAAATGGCATGGGGGCCGCGTGTGTGACGTATGGTGTCGGTGGTTTATCTATGATTAACGCTGTCACTGCTGCCTACGCTGAAAAATCACCACTCGTTGTCATTAGCGGTAGTCCTGGGATGAAGGAGCGTACTGAGGGTGCCCTTTTGCACCATAAAGGTAAAGACTTTTACACACAGCAGCGTATCTATGACGAGATAACGGTTGCCTCAGCACTACTTGACGAACCTTTTACTGCCTTTAACGAGATAGACAGAGTGTTGGATGCAGTTTATTGGCATAAGCGTCCGGGCTATATTGAATTGCCACGGGATATGGTCGGTATAGAAGGGACACTCTACCAACGCCCCTCAACGGGCATCCACCAAAGTGACTCGGAAACATTGGATGCTGCTTTAGCGAATGCCATCGCGCTCATAAATCAATCCGAAAACCCTGTCATTTTAGCCGGGGCTGAACTGCATAGATTCGGATTTCGAGACAAATTACTTCGGCTTGCAGAAGAAAAACAGATTCCTGTGGTGACAACGCTGTTGGGGAAATCAGTGATGCCGGAAGCGCACCCGCTCTACTTGGGTATTTATGGGGGTGCGATGGGCAGAGCAGAAATCACAATGCTTGTTGAAACTTCCGATTGTACTATTATGCTTGGTGCCTTCATGACCGATGTCAACCTTGGGATTTACACGGCAAATCTTGCGCGAAGCCGTAGTGTCTATGCCATCTCGGATAAAATCACAGTCGGTTATTCCACTTATGAAGATGTTACTTTCGAGGATTTTATGGATGGCTTGTGTTCTCCGCAACTCGACAAACGCCCCGAAACCAACTTGGAATGGGTACTGGAAGTGGCAGACCCCTTTGTGATGGTCCCTGACCAGGCGTTAACTGTACAACGCTTGTTCCAACAACTCAATCAATTTCTGCGTGATGACCTAATGGTTATCCCCGATGTTGGAGACTGCCTTTGGGGTGCTGCGGATTTACGTCTGCCGGAACACACGGAATTTATTTCTCAAGCCTATTATACCTCAATGGGGTTTGCAATTCCTGCCGCTGTTGGCGCGCAACTCAGCAAACCGAATGCCCGACCAGTCGTGATCGTCGGAGATGGTGCATTCCAAATGACCGGGACCGAGTTGTCAACAACGATCCGCTATGGACTCAATCCGATCATTCTGATTTTAAACAATAAGGGGTATGGCACCATTCGCCCGCTCGCTGAAGGCCCCTTTAACAATATAGAGAATTGGAACTATACACTTGTGCCAGAACTCTTCGGTGCAGGAAGGGCATTTTCTGTTCAGACCGAGGGCGAATTTGACGCTGCTATGAAGACAGCGCTTATCGAGACGCAACATTTTGTCCTGATTGAGGCAGCAATTGACAAATTAGACATGTCGCCTGCGCTTACTCGGTTGGCAGAACAGGTGTCTGAGAAAGTTTAATTCTATCTGAATCCTGATGATTCAGGGAATCTTGGGACACTGACTTTCGGCGGTCCGCTCTCTGTTGATGCAGCGGGTAAATTGACGCTGACATGGGGACACTTAAAGCAAGTTGTAAAGTAGTAGGCACAAACCTTAAATAGTTGTCAGTCGTCAGTTATCAGTTAAGTGATGGGTTTGTAACAATCCATCCACTGCTGGAATATCCCAAGAAAGGGAGAATTGCTACAGGAAATTCTCTTTAACCGACAATTGATAACCGATAACCAAAAATAATGTCTGAAAAAACGCGAAACCAAGAAGAACTTTTTATACAACTGCTGGAGAAGGCAGATAACTTATTGACCCACTTGGGGGGATCCTCGGTTCAATCGTCGAGTGCGATGCTTGATGCCCAACTCGATGACTATATCGCTTTTCGATGGCGATCACAGAATGGATTGGGGCATCTTATTCCCGTTAAACATCCGAACCTTGTGGGGCTATCGGATTTGATCGGAATAGAGAGACAGGAGAAGGAACTTGATAGAAACACACGTCAGTTTCTACAGGGTCTGCCCGCTAATCACGTCCTGTTGTGGGGGGACCGCGGCACGGGTAAATCTTCACTCGTCAAGGGGATGCTGGCGCGCTATGTTGACGATGGACTTCGGTTAATCGGTGTCAGCAAAGAGGGACTTGTCCATCTCCAAGAGATGGGTGAAGTGCTGTGGGAGCGTCCCGAACGGTATATACTTTTCTGTGACGATCTCGCCTTCAGCGAAGATGAACCTGAGTATCGCGAGTTGAAAGCGATGTTGGAGGGTGGAATCTCTGCTTGCCCAGACAACATCCTCATCTATGCCACCTCGAACCGTCGGCACTTGATGCCGCGACAGGTCCGCGACAATCGATACCCCCAAAATGACGAGGATGAGTTGTATCCGAGAGAGGCGACAGAGGAAAAGGTCTCGTTGAGTGACCGTTTTGGGCTGCGTCTTGCTTTCCAACGGATTTCACAGGATACCTATTTGCAGATTGTCTCCCATTATGCGCAGAAACAGGGGCTATCGGTTCCGACGAAAGCGCTGCACCGAACCGCGTTGGAATGGGAGGCATCTTCAAGTGGACGTTCAGGGCGCGTCGCGTATCAGTTTGTTATGGATCTCGCTGGACGGTTGGCACTTTCTAAGGCGTCGTCCAGCCAATAGAATTTTTACTACATCGCCGAGCGAGTAGGAAAAATATACAAGTAAATCAAAAAAGGAGATTTTTATGAAAAACCAATTGGTGTTCTCTTTAGCACTCACGCTCCTACTGAGCGGGATGCTCCTAATACAAACCGCAGATGCTGCACCGAAAAAAGGCACATTGCGGATCAGTGGTGATAATACTTGGGTTGCGTTTATCAACGGTGAAGAAGTCGCTGCAAGCGGGAACTGGCAAGTCCCCACGGTTAGTGAATTTGAACTGGACAACGGCTTCGCGCAAATCGCTGTTTATGTCCACGACGCTGAACCCGGTGCCGCAGGTAGAGGCGGTTTTCTCGCCGATATTATCCTTGATGATAAGCCGGATTACATTGGAACCGGTGAAGACGGTTGGCGATGCGATACCGGCAAACTTCTCGACGATCGGAAAGATGGCTGGGAAGAGGTTGATTTCGACGACAGTGATTGGGAAGATGAGCTCGAAATTTATGAGCAGTTCGGAGGTGGTATATGGGGATTTGGTGCTGCAATCATGGAGCAAATTCTCAAGGACCCGGAGTGTGAAGCGAATTGGGTATGGTGTGGTCCGAACGATGCTGAAGACGACATCTATTTCCGATACACCATCGGTACGCTTTCCGTTGAACCGGAAGACAAACTCACTACGACATGGGGTGCTTTGAAAGGTGAACGGTAGACATTGATTTAACGTGTCTAACAAGTGATGTCTCTTTCCCTTTTCAATAGCGGGTGCGGTTTGCTAACCGCACCTATGAACACCTATTGCCCTCAATAACCTCTGCGATTGTCCTGAAAACCGTCTTGATATCCGATGCCTCAAGGCATGAATAAGCTACCCGCAACTCGGTTTCACCGAGTGAGATCGTGCCGATGCCGTGTTCCTCAAGGAGCCGCTGTCGAACTGTTTCGGCGTTCCCGGATTTGAGGTTCAGACACGTGAAATAACCTGCATGGCTCGGATAAACCTCCCAAAGTTCCGCATACTTCGGATCAGACGCTACCGCTTTCACCTTCAATGCGCGTGCTTTGAGAATTGCATAGTTTCGCTGTTTTTGCTCGGCATAATCTGGTGCCTTCATCGCTTCGAGGATAAGCGTTTGAGAGACCTGTGATGCCCCGGAGGTATTTGCTCGAATGAGCCCACTGAATTTTTGTTCAAGCGGTTGCATCGCTACCTCCCCGAGTCCAAAACTGATAAAAGCCACGCGTAGCCCCCACGCATATTCCTCCTTCGTCGCACCATCTATTTTCACGGGTACTACATTCGGATGGCATCCCACCAACAACCCAAACAACGATTCGTGCATAACGGATCCATCGTACCACAATCCCGCGTAGGCATCGTCAATCATAACAAGGATATGGCACCCAGCGTCGGCACGCGCTACAATTGCATCCACAATACGCTGCGCTTCCGTGCGGTTAATCGCGTAGCCGGTCGGGTTGTGTGG
>JAPOOP010000215.1 GCA_026713385.1 Candidatus Poribacteria bacterium
CCCGCAAGTTGACAACGAGGTCAAACTTGCCACGTCGTAGGGTTTTTATGAGACGTAGTCTCCCTTTCCAACCGGCGTGTTCACCTCGGTTGTCGTAAACAGCAGTCGCGTCGATGTTGGGATCAGTAGCAAGGAGATCAAATGCTCGCGATCCGACAAGGAAGGTGATATAGGCATCTGGGAAGTGTCTTCTCAGTGGCTGGATAACAGCAGTGGATAGGACTGCATCGCCAATGAAACTGAAACTAAAGACGAGAATTTTCTTCAGCATTTTTTATCAAAGGTTTTTAATCAGGACTTACGCAAATTGCGTAAATAGAAGAAACAACATTGAAGTGGAGAGGGTTTAACGCTTCTCGTCTTTTAACCACGCATCCATCGCTTCCCGCATTGCGTTTTCACAGAACCTGTGAACGCTCTCTATGCTACCAAAAGGGATACTATAGACTTTTAGAACGGTGTGTATTTCCTCAAGTATTTCAGAAACGGCTTTGTTTTGAAAAAGGTTCTCAAGTGTTTCGCGATCTTTTTCTATTACCTCCCACCATTCATAGAGACTGTGAAGATACTGCACGTCACTGAGCGGATCCCGTCCCTGCATGTCCATCGCGTCAATACTGATACCTATAGAGTCAAAAGTTGTTAGAGCCACCATTTCTTTCAAGGTTAAGTCAAGTTCTACTTCGGCGATGTCAAACCAGCACAGCCCGTCGAACGCTTCATCGTCAGCAACGCCGGGAATCTCACGCTCCAAAAACTCCCACGCAACAGCAGTTGCTTTTGCGTCAAGTTTTTCTAAAGCTTCAATAAAGCCTTCTCTGTCGTGCATTGGAATGTCAACAGGACTTACGCAAAATCACTAAATTTCATCTATTCGGACGCATTCGGTGCGGTTGGAAACCGCACCTACCGCGGAAGTGCGTAAGTCCTAGTCAAACAAGTTTAGCATTTTCCAGTTCCTTAAAAAGATTCAATCAGATCAACGGCTGTTGTCAAGCCGTCTTCTGCTTCTATCTGTTCTCCCAAAACCCGCGCACGCGCAGTCATCTTCGGGGTTTCCAGAGCTTGCTGGATCCGTTTCGCCAAGCGTTCGGCGGTAAGGCTGCGGCGATGCAGGTGCCTCGGTGCCACTCCTAAGTCCGACAGGCGTTTTCCCCAATACGGTTGGTCTGCATGGTGTGCTACAACAACAGACGGCACTTTTGCACGACACACTGATGCTGTTGTTCCAGCTCCGCCGTGGTGTACAACGCAGCGACCCTTTGGAAATAGCCACTGGTGTGGCACATACTCCGTACAGAAAATGTCCGGTGGAGTATCTTCTGTGCCGAGTTGTCCCCATCCGGCTTGGATGATCGCGCGTTGCTTTGATTTTTTAACAGCATCAATCAAGATTTCTGTTGTCTCACGTCCGTTTGAGCCTCCCATGGAGCCGAACGAAATAATAACGGGTGGTGGACCCTCTGCTAAAAAATTGACCAGTTCAGTCGGGGGAATATAGGATGGCGACGCAAGATGCCATACCCCCGTGATTCTGTGATTCGATGGAAAATCAGCAGGAGGACAAATAACAGGAGATGCCGCAATGAGGTTCAAGTGGGGTGAATACATCTCATCTAAAATCACTGAGTGCCTCGGTTTTCCGCCAACGGATACAATAAATTGATTAAAAAGCGTATCCACACTTGCTGAAAGGCGGAGTTCTGCCAATTTCCATACAATAGCGTTAAAGGTGCGTCCCCAATTCGGAAACGGATAGGGTGCAAAATCAAGGCATTTTATGGTACTTGGGCAATACGTCACAGTAAGCCACGGGGTTCCGTTTCGGATCGCAGCTTCTTGGGCAGGGATGTCTATTGAGTGGCAGATAACTAAATCTGCTCCTTCTATCGCAGTCGAGCAGTCGTTATACCACTTTCCACCATGCCTTACGATCCCTTCTTCTACGATAAACCGTAGCATGGCAAGCGGGTCGCGCTTGGGAATAATTGCGTCCATCGCTGCATGAAATTCTGGTAAGTCAAAAGAGACCCCTATCTCATGGAATTCCGCACCAATCTCAAGAATCCTGTCTCTATAAAGGGGCAGCGCGCAAACACACACCTGGTGTCCTCTTTCGAGCAAGCGTTTCGATAGTGCCAAGACAGGATAGACATCCCCCGTTGTGCCCCATCCCACGACGACAATCTTCATTCTTCTTTCGCTCCTACAGTTATTTTCGTTGCATCCCAAACCGGATCAACGGGAAGTTTTTTCGTGCATTCCCATCCGATTTTGCACTTATGCGCGCTACAGGGCCAGCACGGCATGTCCCGCCGCACGATAGAGGCGTTTTCGCTCAACGGATGCCACGCGACATGATCAGTGGGACCGAAGATCGCTATTGTCGGTACGTCCAATGCTGCAGCGAGATGCATCGGACCTGAATCGTTGCAGACGACCAAATCGCAG
>JAPOOP010000711.1 GCA_026713385.1 Candidatus Poribacteria bacterium
CGCTTGCACCTGTATCCAATTGTTTCGATTCCCGCCATCATTCCTTAGAAGATCGACTGTCTGATTCCAGTTCGTGACGAGGATATCGATGTCGCCATCGTTGTCATAATCGCCGAAAGCGGTGGCACGGCTTGTTTTACGCAGTGCGAAACCGTCTCCCATCTGTGCTGTGACATCCGCAAATTTCCCATTGCCTACATTCCGAAAGAGCAGATTTTGTTGTGGTGTCGTCGTGGATCGATCGACCTCGGCGATGTTGTCCATCGTATGTCCGTTTGCGACGAATATATCCTTGTAACCGTCGTTATCGTAATCGAGAAAACCGATGCCCCAACCGAGATAACGATGTGTGTGCTCAGCGACACCCGCAGGAATTGTGGTATCAATGAAAAAATTGTCGCCTTCGTTGTGATAGAGGGTATTTGTTTCCTTCTGGAAGTTACTGACGGTGAGATCTAACTTCCCATCGTTGTCGTAATCTGCGAAGGCGACACCCATTCCCGCCTCCGCTTTTCCCATATCGCTGCAGCTGACACCGGAGAGCAACCCTGCCTCCTCAAAGGTGCCATCGCCCCGATTTTCAAAGAGGAAGTTGAAATCCTGATCATTGGCGATGTAGATGTCAGCGTCACCGTCGTTATCACTGTCCCCAATCGCAACACCGAGACCGTGTGCAGCGGGGACGCTTAACAAACCGCTTTGTTCTGTTAGATTCGCAAAAGTGCCGTCACCGTTGTTACGATACAATAGATCTGGTTGAGGCGGATAAGAACTCGGACCACAGTAGACGGCGATATTGTGTCGATAACACGGTTTATCTATATCAAGGGTGTATTTCGCGTAATTGCTGACATAGAGTTCAAGAAATCCGTCGTTATCAAAGTCAGCAAAGGCGCAACTCGTCCCCCAACCGGTATCTGCGACCTGTGCGGACGCTGCGACATCGGTGAAAGTGCCGTCTCCATTATTGCGATAGAGTGCATTGCTGCCAAAGTTGGTTAAATAGAGGTCTATATCGCCATCGTTATCGTAATCGCCGGTGGTTGCACCGACACCATAGCGGGTATCGCCCATGCCCGCGACACGGGTAACATCCGTAAAAGAGCCATCACCGTTGTTGTGATAAAGAACATTCGTAGGTAGCGGAGAGGTTACTGTCTGCTCCCCCTGCGGACGGGCATTGATAAGGTAGATGTCTAAATATCCATCGTTATCGTAATCGAAGAAACCGCCGCCCGACCCGTATTGCTCATTAAAGAGGCGTTTGCCACTTTCACCGTCGGTATGTTTGAAGTGGATCCCAGATTCTTCAGCCATTTCAACAAAAGTGACAGCGCATGCTACGGACGACATGAGAAAGGCACATATTAGCAGAGAAAAACGAATTTTTAATTTTACCTTGCGGATAAATAATGTCGGTTTCATCTGTGGCATGCCTTTCTCAAATCCGCCTGCGCCGGTGTTGCAGGCTACTGCTTTGGGTCTAACGAACACGTCTTAACGGAGACAGAAATTAAAAACGCTTTTTTGCAGTCTCCATCGCCTGCCGAATCTCGTTCAGACGCTCTTTGTAGGCGGTATTGTTTGGTTCCAAGTCAATTGCGCGTAGAATAGCCTGCTTCGCTTCAGAATACGCCTCGCGGCGATAGTATACATAGGCAAGGGTATCCAAGCGAGCGGCGTTCACATCTAACGCAACAGCACGCTCTGCCAATTCAACGGCACGTTTCAACTGTTCGCCTTGCGAGGCATAAAGCCACGCGAGATTGTTATGTGCATCTGCGGAGTTTTCATCCACTGCAATCGCTTGTGTAAAAGCGAAAATAGCATCTGAGACCTGCTGCTGTTTGAGATGAAGCACCCCCTGTCGCACCCATGCTTTTGCTTCATTGGGATGGATGGTCGTCAATTGTTGGTAAACGGCAATCGCATCGGCAAACAGACGCTGTTGTGCGTAGACCTCTGCAAGCCCATAGTAGGCGGAGGTTAAATTCCTATCTCGCTGAATCGCGGCTTGAAGGTAAGTTTGTGCCTCAGTGAACTTGTGTTGGCGGGCACGCAACCAGCCGAGGTGAAGATACGCCTCGGCATCAGTATCATCAAGTTCAATAAGGCGTTGAAAAGCTGAAATTGCTTTTGCTAACTGACCTGTCTGCATGTAAAGTCCACCCAAATTGTGATAGAGTGAAAGTGTTTTGGGATGCAACGCTGTAGCGATTTGATAGGCACGAATCGCTTCCTTAGGATTGCCCATCTCGATGTGTGCCTCTGCCAACTTCACACGTGGTTCCAAGGCAGTCGGTTGCTCCAGTAAGCGTCTACGATACCGATTCGTTTGTTCGTTATAGGTTTTCACCTGTTGGAACGATTTCATCAGATTTTTCGCTTCCACAAGATTTTGTAAGGCATCGGGGTTAGAAACCCCTCCTACGGAACGCTGTCCCAAACGCCGATAAACGAGCCCGAGGTTGTAATGGGTTTCGGCGTGATACGGTGCGATCGTGAGCGCTTTCCGGTAATACTGTGCGGCTTCCTCTAACTTGCCGTGTAGAAACGCTATCTTTCCCAATCCGTGATAGGCTGGGGCAAGATTTGCCTCCAGTGCAAGTGCCTGCTGATACGCCTGTTTTGCTAATGCCAACTTTCCCCTCTGCACGTAGGTATCCGCGAGTCGAAAAAGAGGTTCAGCGTTCTTTGGTAGCATAGCGACAGCGTGCTGCCCATGGTTTTCAGCGTCTGCGAACCTTCCTTGTGAATGGTAAAGCCGTGCCAAACAGATATGCGCAACGCCGTGTGTCTGCGCGGATGCGGGTAATTCCAGCGCGTGAAGATATGC
Source organism: Candidatus Poribacteria bacterium (assembly GCA_026713385.1). Classification (GTDB taxonomy): domain Bacteria; phylum Poribacteria; class WGA-4E; order WGA-4E; family WGA-3G; genus WGA-3G. The sequence goes on from JAPOOP010000711.1 coordinate 2,837, forward strand.
CTCCAATGCCTCGTCGGTTTTTTCCTTGAACCTGTAAACCGCACCGAGTTCGCAGTGTGCTTCGGCATTTTGTGGGTTCAATCGCAAGACCTGTTGAAAGGCATGAATGGCTTCATCGTAAAGTCCTAACCGCATTGCACGCATCCCGCGTTCGTAGTCCTCAACTTCTTGATTCGTTTGCTGTGCGGAAACCAGTGATACTACGAAGCAGAAAGCGAAAAGGCTTCCTACAAACCAATTTTTAATTTTACCTTGCGGATGAATAATGTGGGTTTCATCTTTGACGTGCCTTCTCACGAGTCGCCCTCCGCTCCGCTTACGGGCTTAGTTTTCGTATTAATTTTTCTTCCGTAGATCGAGCCTCCGAATGATATACCAATTCGTCTCCAACAATTGTTGCCAGTAGGTTGATTTCGCATTGTGCTGCGTTCCACTCAAAGAGGATTAGGTTCGTCTGTGCCTCTACGCGTGTTTTCGCGTTAAGGAGACACATCGGTTGTAGCGTGGCGAGTGAAACCGCTTCTTTAAGGGAGATACCTGCAAACCGTACACTGTTCTCGATACCACGTGCTAATTCGATGGCAGAGCCAGCGAGATACTCTGTTCCGACCAATCGGACGCACCGTTCTGCGGTCAATTCCACCGATTTTCCTGCAAACTGATAGATACCGGGTTTCATTCCAGCTAAAGCGACAGCATCGCTGACAAGGAGGCACCGATCAAGGGTTTTAGCGCGTATCATTGATTTGGCGACAGTAGGCGGTAGGTGATGTCCATCAACGATGAGGCTTGCCCAGAGTTCATCAGCACCGAGTTGCTCCCAAATATAATTCGGATGCCGTCGGATTAAGGCGTGCGCACCATTGCCGAGGTGTGTGGACAGTCTCGCGCCAGCGTCGATTGCGGCTCGAATGTCGTTCGCTGAAGCATCTGTATGTCCTAACGCGACGATAATCCCATTCGCAACCAGTTTTTCGATAAACGGAATGGCTCCCTTTTTCTCAGGAGCGAGCGTTACGATGGTGATTTGACCTTCGGCAATGTCCTGCCACCGCTGAAATTCGTCCCAATCTGGTTCTCTCACATGCTCTAACGGGTGTGCGCCTCGCGGTCCATCCTCGGCGGAGATATAGGGTCCCTCAAGATGGATGCCAAGTATCGAGTGGGCAATAAATGGATCCGCTTCGCCCGCTTTCACAATAGCGTAAAGGGAATTGCTGATTCCCTCGAAAGAACCGGTCACGACTGTCGGACACAAGAAACCTGTCCCGACCCGCCAGAGTGCGCGGACCATCGCGGACACATCTTCCGACGGAACCGTCGCGACATTGAGATCGAATCCAGCGAAACCGTTTACTTGAATATCTATCAATGCAGGCGCGATCCATGTGTTGCCATTGGCGAAGTCTACTTCACGAATTGTTTGAACGCGCCCATCAGAAAGGACGATTTCGGTAGGGGTGTTATTGAAAAGTGTACGTCCACTGAACTTCATGTTTTTGTGTAACTCAGCAAAAATTTATTCTAAAAAATAGTCGATGGATTGTATTTGTATTTTTTATGATACCTGAAAACCGATTTGTTACCAAGAAAAAAGGGTTGCATTTATTACAGCAAGTCGGTTAAAGTATATTCAAGAACGTCTGAACCAGTTTACGGAGTTATCGTCTGATTGCTTCAGTACAAGTTTCGGAAACCTATGAACGACTCCGAAAGGTCTGCTGAAGCGGATAGCGACTGGACGTGGAGGACAAAATGGAATATTTAGCATACGGAAAAACAGGTTTAGAAATCTCACGCCTCTGCTTCGGGGCGGGACATCTCAATAACACCTGCGAAAACTACGAAGCCGGCGGCAAACTGATGTTAAAGGCTCTGGAAGAAGGGATTACGTTCTGGGACACCGCCGAAGGTTATGGGAGTCAACCGCACCTTGGAGAGGCAATACGTCAAATTTCCCGGGACGAAGTTGTCGTTCAAACCAAAACCGGTGCGAAAGATTATGAAGGTGCCACTGCAAGCATTACACGGTCTCTTCAGGAAATGCAAACGGATTACTTAGATGTTTTATTACTGCACGGCATCGCCTCACCTGAAGATTTAGTATCACGAGAGGGGGCACTTGAGGCGTTTCGAGAAGCAAAAACGGCTGGCAAAATCCGAGTTATTGGCTGTTCCACGCATATCTATACAGGTCCCGTGATGGATGCCGTGATTGACCACCCGGAACTTGAAGTCATTTTGACGACGGCGAATAAAGAGGGTAAGATGTTAGAAGGCGGTCCCTTTGACCGACATCTGGAATATATTGAACGTGCTTACTTGCTTGGTAAAGGTATCAGTATTATGAAGGTTATCGTAGCCGGTGATGTTCCAGCGGCAGATATGCCGGAATGGATTGAGTGGGGCTTTAACCTCGAAACGGCGCATGCGATTAATCTCGGTATCAGCGATTATCCCCACATCACGATGGATGTCGGGCTTGCACGTGCAAGCGCGAGACGACGTTTGATACAACGCAAAGCAGCGTAGTCCATCTTTTGTGGGAGAGGTTTGTAACCTCGACATCTTCATCGTAGTCCATCTTTTGTGGGAGAGGTTTGTAACCTCGACATCTTCATCCACCAAACATGAAACAACTACGCGGCAAACCGCTTAAAGACTTTCTGAAGCAGGTGAAACCGCCGGAAAGAGAACTGGTTTTTATCCTACAAGACGTACAAGATCCGGTGAATGTGGGTTCCGCGTTTCGGATAGCCGACGCGTGCCGTGTGAAAGAACTGATTTTGACAGGCATCAGTGCACAACCACCTCACCCATTGGTGCGTAAAGTGGCACGCGGGAAACACCGACGGGTAAAATGGCGATATACAGAACAGGCAGCGGACGCAATCGTATCGCTCAAAGCAGAGGGTTACACGAGTTGTGCATTAGAAGTAACTGAACAGTCAATTCGTTACGATGAGGTAGACTATCCAGACAAAATTTGCCTCATCGTAGGGCATGAGGACCACGGGGTAACGAAACGCACGCTTGCTGCTTGTGATATGGTAATTTTTCTTCCGATGTATGGCGCGGGAGCCTCACTGAACGTTCATGTCTCGCTCGGTATCGCCGCCTATCACATCTTGCATCAATTTTAATAGCCTCGGTATTCAGCCATCAGCTGTCAGCAAAAGAAACTGATGCAGTGAGTCATACCTATCCGCTGCCTGTCGATAGCCAACACTTATACGGATCAATCTTAGCGAGGTTCATAGTAAAAAATGTCGAAAACAATGCGAGCGATCATGTGTCGCGAACCGTTGGATTACCGCCTTGAAGAGGTACCAGTGCCGCAGGCTGGTCCCGGTGAAGTTGTCATTAAGGTGAAGGCGTGCGGGGTCTGCGCCAGCGACATTAAGTGTTATACAGGCGCGCCACTCTTTTGGGGCGATGAACATCGCAAACCGTATGTGGAGGCACCTGTTATTGCCGGTCACGAATTCATTGGTGCGGTAGTCGAACTCGGTCCAGGGGCTGGTGAGAAGTATAAGCTTGAGATCGGTGATACGGCTATCGCAGAGCAGATAGTTCCGTGTTGGGAGTGTCGGTATTGTCGGACTGGGAAGTACTGGCTTTGCCAAGTCCACAACATCTACGGGTTTCAACCGGTCGTTAACGGTGGTATGGCGGACTATATGAAATTTCCGGCACGCTCGCTTGTCTACAAAGTGCCTTCTGAGATTCCGACGGCGAATGCGGCAGTGATTGAACCGCTTGCCTGCTCGATTCATGCTGTGCAACGGGGCAACATTGAGTTTGGAGATGTCGTTGTGGTTGCGGGTGCAGGTACGCTCGGACTCGGTATGATCGGAGCGGCGAAGTTGAAAAACCCCGGTGTACTTATCGCTATTGACTTGATGCCGAACCGGTTAGAGGTTGCCAAAAAGTTGGGAGCGGATATTGGAATC
>JAPOOP010000214.1 GCA_026713385.1 Candidatus Poribacteria bacterium
GTGGTGGGTCTACAACATGCATTATGGACATGAAGCGTTCCAACGGCTCATCTTGAACCCAGAAATCCTGCGCGTAGCGACTGCCCTGACCTGGAATCAGCCGCGAGTCTTCGATGTCGTAGCGAATATTTGCTACCCCAACGCTGACGGTTTGGAACTGCACGGTGGACATAAAGGGTGGTTTCGGAGTCCACAGCACCAGTACCAAGTCGCTAACGATGAGATCTTCGCGAGTTTCTTCAATCTCTCCGTCTCGCTTGTGGATGTGCCACCAGGCAATGGATTTGCCTGTATCCCCGGCAGCCACAAATCCAACTTCCAGTATCCAGAAGACATCACAATGGACGATCCGACACCGACGGTTCACAATATTCCAGTGAACGCTGGCGACTTCATCGTATTTCTGCCGAATACGCGGCACGCTGGACGACGATGGAACTACGAGGCTTATCCCCGGATGACGGTGTTCTTACGCTGGGTCTATGCGAAACAATTCCATCATGCGGACTCGTCTTGGTGGCTTCCGTTTGATGCGCATAAAGACGAAATTCCAGAGGCACTTCACGAACTTGAAAGCCGCAATCATGGGCAGCGGAAGGCGTTGAATGAACTCATAGATTCGTATAAGGTAGATGTTCCGGAATAAAGATTCTATTGAACAACATTTCAAAAAAGCGTTGACGCGAAGCCAGAAAATTGGTAGGATACATAAAGAAATTACTCTATGTGTTACAAGACTGGAGAGATAGATGGCAGACCTGACGAATCGAGAAGTGATTGCCCAATGGCGCGATGAACCCGCTCCACTGCTTGCATTGCTACACGCTTTCCATGACCGAGACGGGTTTATATCGGAGGCAGTTCTTCGCGACATCGCAGTCGGACTACGGATCCCGCTCGCTGAACTCTTCGGTACGCTAACGTTCTACCACCATTTTTCCCGTGAAACCCCAGGACAGAACGCACCGCGCGTCTGTACCGGACCCGTGTGTCGATTACAAGGGGGCTTGGAAATCCTTGAGGCACTCAAAGACCAAGGTGCGACCCCGATGCCGTGTGCTGGAAGGTGCGACGATTGTGTGCCGGTGCTGAAAGGGCATCAGGTGCTCGTCGGAAAACAGGTAGATACGCTCTCTGTGCAACCCACGCCTTTACCCCCACCACATCCGGGCGATGGCGAAGAATGCATCTTCGCTGAAATTCGGGAACCCGAACGCAATACACTGGCGGGCTACCGACGTACCGGCGGCTATGAAGCACTAACCCGTGCCTTGACGACACTCACTCAAACAGATGTGATTGAAACGCTTAAGGACAGTCATCTCGCAGGTAGAGGGGGTGCCGGGTTCCCAACAGGCATGAAATGGGAATCGGTCTTAAATGCACCAGGCGAGCCAAAAACGATCGTCTGCAACGCCGATGAAGGCGAACCGGGGTGTTTCAAGGATCGGGTTATTCTCGACTATGCGCCACACGCCGTAATTGAAGGGATGACGCTCTCCGCTTACGCGACAGGTGCGACGCGCGGCTTTATCTATCTACGATATGAGTATCCAGAAACCCTAAAAATACTTGAACGTGCGCTCGCGGAAGCAGAGGCAGCAGGACTGCTTGGTGATACCATCCTCGGTGAAGATTTTAACTTCAACATCTACATTCGACGGGGCGCGGGGGCTTATGTCTGCGGGGAAGAAGGATCGCTATTGAACAGTCTGGAAGGGAAACATCCGTTCCCGAGGAATCGCCCGCCCTATCCTGTAACACACGGATTTGAGAACTTGCCCACCGTTGTAAATAACGTGGAAACACTCGCCGCCGCTGTCCAGATTTTACGACACGGTGCCGCGTGGTACAAAAACCTCAGTTGTGACGAAAACTTGGCAGGTACAAAGATTATTAGCCTTTCCGGCGACATCCAGAGACCGGGTAACTACGAGGTGCCTTTCGGACTTCCGTTAAAGAAGTTTCTCTACGAATGGGCAGGTGGCGCGCCAGAGGGACGCGAAATTCAAGCGATTACGACAGCGGGGCTATCTGGTGGGTTTATCGCTGGTGCCAACTTTGATATTACTATCGATGAACCGAGTTTCCAAAAGGTAGGTGCGATGCTTGGGGCAGCAGGAATAATGGTGTTTGATGACACGCGAGATATGCTTGATGTCGCACGCAACGCAATGGAATTTTTTGCCGAAGAATCTTGCGGAAAATGTTTCCCTTGTCGTATCGGCACACATCGCCTGACAGAACTTTTGTCTGAGCCTTTGAACCCAAATTCGGAGGCACTTATTTCAGAAATTGGAGCAGTTATGAGGGCGACGAGCGCATGTGGACTCGGCACTGCCGCACCAAACATTACGGATAGCCTGATACAGTATTTTTAATTATTGAATATAAGCCGCTGTATCCGTTTGCTTCGCATTGTCCCACAAGCCTTCATAGGTTTGCGTAAGGCAGGTTTCTGATTCGTAAAAACCACTCATCATTGAGCACTTGTTAAAAACCTATGGGCGAACGCAATTTTCCATGAGACTTTACGTGTTCCACACTGCAAAGTAAAATCAAGAAGCAAAAAACGGAGCTCGTAACGAAGTGGAGAGCGGATAAGTGGAACGAATGTCCAAGATTCAAATGTACGTCATTACTCCGCAAGGAAAAAATTAAAAGGTGTGGAGTCGCGGATTTATTTTTCTTTGCGCCATCGTGTTTGTTGTCGGTTTGGTAAC
>JAPOOP010000524.1 GCA_026713385.1 Candidatus Poribacteria bacterium
CGTCATGGCAGCGTTGCGAAACACCGCCATTTCCGTCCTACGATTCGCTGGATACACAAAAATCTCGAAAACGCTACGACACTTCGCTGACACTCCTAAACTCGCAGTTAACCTCATCCATGGATAACTCTTAAAACTGAACCCCTCTGACTTCACTGTTGATGGGTTTATACAATGGCGATCTGTTGCTGTCGTAATGCCTAATAAATCGCACTACAGCAAGTGTCAACGTGGCACCAGATTGCTATCTATTACAGGCAATCCATACACTACAACTTGGAAACGAACGAATTGGATCGCCCGACTTAAAGTTGGTGCGGATAACACAACCTCACAAGTTTTTCTTGAAACGGCTCGTTGGTATTTTATCCGCTGCTAAAATCCATAAAGGAGGAAAATTTAAGTGAAACTGTTTACTTCGATACTCGCTTTCGTTGTGTTAGCAATTGGCGTTACAATTTCTGCACACGCAGACCTAAATGATGGCGTCATCGCTGCCTGGACCTTTGACGATGGAAAGGTGACAGATGCCATAGGGAATGCACACGGCGAACTCTTCAAGGCTGCTAAAATCATCGATAAAGGTAAATTTGGTAAGGCGTTAGATGTTGATGGGAGTGACGATACGCGTGCAGATATCGAATTTAACGCTGATCTTGAAGCAGCCATTGAGGGACCGCATACTATCTCTTATTGGCTTTACGTTCGAAACGGTGCAGATCACTCCGGCGTTTGGAAAGGCGAAAAAGTCGGTTGGGGTGCGAACTTCACCTTTCGTATAGTGACAACCAGCAGTACCGGTCTGACTTGGGGAACAACAAGTGCAGCCAGCGAAAATTGGTTCGCCACGGATGGTGCTATTGAACCCGATAAGTGGTTCCATCTCTGTCAGACGGCAGATGGTGATGAATCCATTGGATACGTAACACCAGACGGCGGGAAAACCGAAATACCTGCCAGTGGTCAAGCGAACCCACAAGTTGCCCCCGAACCTTACAACCTTTTTCCTGACCGTCCTTTGGAACTGGGTGCCGGTCGGCAGATTGGCGGTAATGCAGGAAATGACATGTTCCTTGATGGAATCATCGACGATGTTATCATCTGGGACCGCGCCCTCTCTGAAGATGAAGTCGAGGAACTCGGAAGTGGCGAACGTCCAGAGAAGGCACTTGCTGTCAAAGCGGAAGGCAAGTTAGCCACTACCTGGGGGAAGGTCAAATCCTATCACCACCGCTAAGTACAATTAAGAGGCTAAACACATCGCGGGTTTGTGAGATTCCATCGCAAACCCGCTAAGTTAGACATGAAACAATAAGGAACTTTATTATGAAGCGCATTTGTCTGTTTTTCATTTTAGCACTTATGATACTCGGTGCTAATAGTTATGCCGAGCTTGAAGATGGTCTCGTCTCTGCTTGGAACTTTGATGATGGCACGGCAAACGATTCTATCGGAAGTAACGATGGCGAATTTGTGAACGGGGCGAGTGCCATAAACGCGGAATTCGGTATGGCACTTAACGTTGACAATCCCGAGAACCCCGCAACCGGCGAGAACACCGGACAGTATGTCGAAATCCCTTCCTCCGCAAGCCTTGAAAAAGAGGACGGTATCTTCTCTGTCTCCTTGTGGGTCTACATCAGAACAGGCGGTGGTAGGGACCACTCCGCTATGTTCTTCAAAGGTGATAAGGTCGGTTGGGGTGACCACTTCATGGTGCGGATGTGCACCACGTCCGAGGCCAACATGACCTGGGGCAGTTGTTGGGCAGGTAGCGAAGGCTGGTTTGCCACTGACAATGTTTACGCAGAAGAGGAATGGGTTCACGTTGCTTACGTTGTTAATGGTGAAGAAGCGACAGCGTATGTAACCTCCTCTGTTACCGGTGATACTGTGGTTCCCGCCAGTGGACAGGAGAACCCGCGACCGATTGAGACCCCGCTGCGTACGTTCCCGGAGCGTCCGGTTGAACTCGGTGTCGGACGGCAGATCGGCGGCAATGCCGGCAATGACTTCTGGATTGATGGCATGATTGACGAGGTCTACTTCTGGGAACGGGCTATCAGTGAGGACGAAGTAAAGGAACTCGCTGGTGGTGCAGTTCTCGGTGCCGTTGCTGTGGAAGCGCAGGGGAAACTCGCTACTACATGGGCACACATCAAGAAACGCTAAGGTATCATTAACCTAAGACAAAGAGGCTCCGGATTTCACCAATCCAGAGCCTTTTTGTTTACCAGATACCGTAGTGTCGGAGGGATACGCTATGAACGGTTATTACGGCATTGGAGAAGTCTTCGTTAAAGTTGCCAATCTTGAACGCGCAGCGGAGTTTTACCGAGATCTACTCGGATTTGAAGTCCTTGAGCGCAACAATCGGCAGCTTTATATCTACTTAGATAATGGACATCTTGTCCTCAAAGAAGCAGGAAGCCCCGGGCATGATGCAGGGGGACCCATGCACTTTGCCTTCGTGACGGACACCGATCGAATTAATCAACTCACCAAACAGTTCGCTTCTCTGTCATATCGGACTCGCGGACCTTTTGATTTTGATGACCCGCGCGGTAAATGTCGGGTTTTCTTCATCTTTGATCCAGACGGAAACGAAATTGAGTTTAACGACCTCTACTGTCCAGACAATTCGACTTAGGGACTATCACCGTATGTGAGGGAAACCTAAAATGCTAACCCAGTCAGAAATTGATGCCTTTGTTGAAAATGGTTATATTGTTCGTAAGGGGGCACTCTCCGAAGCCGACATCCAAACCTATTGCAGTGCTATCGATCGGATACTCCACAAGTGCCGTGTTGAAGGGTTACACGCCGATCATCTACGCTACATAGATGGCGAACGCGACGACATCTGGGGTGTCAATAACATCTTTCACCCAAGCATTCGTGAGCAAGCACTTGTGAACGCTCTGGCACACCCGCAGATATTGGATGTCATTGAAGCACTTATCGGGCAAAGGTTAAAGTATCACCTCTGCACGCTTCTCGTCAGTTCCGAACGGAAACCGTATCATATCAACTGGCATCGGGATTCTGCATCCGATGGAGAAGTACCACTTGAAACCCTCCGCAGTCGGCTCAGAAGCCATGTTCAACTCAACGGTGCGCTTTATGACGATGAGACGCTTTACATCGTCCCGGGTAGCCATCGGCGTGAACTCACGGACGCTGAACGCACTGTCATACGACAAACCCCAAAGTCAGTGATGCCCGACCAACGCATCGTCAAACTGAAAACCGGTGACATCGTCTTTTACAATTCAAGTCTGCTTCACAAAGGATGCAACCTTACGGATGCAAAGCGACAGACGCTCCACTATGCTGTTCTCACTGCACCATCGGAGAACGAAGCCCCAAATCCAGAGAGTCCGACCAGTCAAGAATGGCTCAACGAACCCACTTTTTTAGGAAACCTTCCCGATCGACTCAAACCGCTTTTTGACAATTGGTTGAAATATGGATAACCACAGCAA
>JAPOOP010000213.1 GCA_026713385.1 Candidatus Poribacteria bacterium
AAAAAACGGCAGAAGGTCGATTTTCCAACATCGGTTGCCCCTATCACAAGTACAACCTGTTGGGACTTGACAACTCGACTCGCAAGCTTTTCCCAGTGTTGGTTAACTTGATACGTGTCATTCATTTTTTCTGTTAAAATTACTGAGGGCATTACCTAAGCTAAAACTATTTGCCAAGACTCATTTCATAACGAAAGGTGACACCGGGGGGACTGAACATTTCATTCAAAGGGGGTATCTGTTGAATACCGGTGAGTTGTTCAAGCAGTGATGTCTTTTTCTCCTTACGAACAACCTTGGGTTTACCTTCAATACCAGCTAACTCTGCGGCGGTTTTGATCGCATCAGGGAGATTGCCGAGTTGGTCCAGCAACTTTGAATCTAACGCCTGCTTGCCAGAGTAAATCCGTCCATCAGCGAGTTCAACAATTTCGGCACGTGTTAAGAGATCTCCTCGTGTCTCGAAGATTGTATCCACAAATTGATTGTAAACATCGTCCACAGTGGATTGAAGAACTGCCCGTTCCTGTTCTGTCAACTCACGGAAGGGTGAACCCGTATCTTTAAAGTCGCCGCTTTTAATGACCTGATGCCCTAAGCCGACTTTGTCATACAAGCCTTTTAGTTGCGTGAATTGCATAATAACGCCGATGCTACCTGTCAAGGTGCCGGGATTTGCGAAAATTGTGTCGGCGGCGCACGCGACGTAGTAGCCCCCAGACGCTGCACTCCCTCCCATTGAAGCGACTATCGGTTTTTCTATCTTTTTCAATTCGCTGTAAATCTCTTGAACTGGGGCGACGCTACCCCCCGGAGAGTCGATTCTAATTACAATTGCTTTTATACTCGGATCATCGCGGTAGGTGTGAATCAATTTAATCGTCGCATCTGAGCGGGAGATAACACCTGTAATGTCTACGACTGCGACCTTCTGTCCGATTGATACGTTGCTGCCTATTGAACGTAAAATCAGCAGCAAGAAAAACAACGCGATAATACTTCCTAAGATAATGTAAACTCGTCTTTTTTTCATATTTTAATTTTACCTTGCGGATCTTTAATTTTACCTTGCGGAGGAACAGTGTGCGTCTGGACTTTGAAGTGCGTCCCTCGAATCCGCCTGCGCCTGCTTCGCAGTGAGAATGCAGGCTACACGCTTGGGTTTAAGAAAAGAAAGGTCAAAATTCACAAACCCAATAAAACTTGCCGAAAATCTGCGCGTAATGAAATGGAGCGCAGCCCAGAGTCCATAAATTAAAAACCTTATTTGGAGCGGCGCGGTGCGAAGATGACTATCCAAAAGGTTTTTAGCAACCATCCTATATCGGTAGCGATATTTTGTGTTGCAACGTAGTGGAGATCCAATGCAAGTTTTTTTGGCATTAATTCTGTGATGTAATAATGCTCCGCATCAAGTTGCCCTTTCAGTTTCTCCTCTTCATCACGGTTAGCAAGTTGCGATGGACCGGTCATGCCTGGCTTTATTTGTAGGACCTGTTTCTGCGTTTGTGTGTAGTGCTTGACGTAATCAGGTGCCTCCGGACGCGGTCCAATAAGACTCATTTCACCTTTAATAACATTGATTAAGTTTGGAAGTTCGTCCAACTTCGTCCATCTCAAAAACCTGCCGATGGGTGTAATCCGTTCATCCCTATAGGTTGTCAAGCTACCACCGAGTGTATCCGCATTCACTACCATAGTCCTGAATTTGTACATTTCAAAGATGATTTCGCCCCTGCCGACCCGTTTTGCTTTGTAAAACATGGGTCCTTTCGACTGAAATTTTGCGAGCAGACTACCCAAGAAAAAAAGGGGGGATAAAAGCACGAGTCCAATTATCGCGAATAGGACATCAAACGTCCGTTTTACCCAGTCCTGTTTGGGCTCTATACCAAATTGGCTATCGGCTTTCAGCCGTCGGCTTTCAGTAAATAGGTTTTTTGGTGAACCTACCTGCTCTTTCTGACTGCTGACTGTTGACTGTTGACTGCTATGAAAACGCTTGGTATGGCTCATGCGCTTATCCTACTTTGCAGGACTAACGGCGGTTCGCTCTGGCGATTCCCGTTTCTGTAGGAAACTGGATAATCTCAGACGCGCTATCTACATCGCTTTCTGTAAGGAATGCTCGGTTCGGCTGGTATGTTGGGACCAGTTCCTGGAATTTAGAAACAATGCCTTCTGAATCCAGTGCGTCCGCGAGTTGTGAGAGTTCCTCAATCTGGGAAAGGAGTTGACGTTCCTCTATCTGCTCCAGTTGTGCGACGAAAATGCGCTGGTGTTTTGTGGCTGTAACGCCTTCTTGAGGGGTCAGGAGTTCCTCGTACAACTTTTCGCCCGGTTCTAAACCTGTAAATTCAATTTTGATGTCTCTATCAACTTCAAGCCCGGAAAGGCGGATAAGGTCTTGGGCAAGGTCAAGAATTTTAATGGGGTCCCCCATGTCTAACATTAGAATTTCGCCGTCGTTCCCCATAGTTCCAGCTTGGATGAGGAGTTGCACTGCTTCTGGAATCGTCATGAAGTAGCGTGTCGCTTCGCGATGCGTGACGGTGACGGGACCCCCTTTGGCGATTTGCCGCTTGAAATTGGGGATTACACTTGCCCGACTTCCGATAACATTTCCGAAGCGGACAGCAATAAATCGGGTGCGGTTCTGCTTTGCTTTGCACTGAACTAATTTCTCTGTCACACGTTTGGATACCCCGTAAACGCTTGTTGGGTTTACGGCTTTATCCGATGAGACGAGTATGAACGCCTCTACCTCATGTTTGATTGCAGCATTGATGAGGTTTTGCGTGCCAAGTATGTTGTTTTTGACGGCTTCATCGGGATGGTTCTCCATGAATTTAACATGCTTGTGTGCAGCGGCGTGAAAAATAATATCGGGGCGATATTTGCGTGTAACTTGCGAAACTTTAGCATTATCTCGAATGTCGCCGATAACTAAAGCGCGATTGATTTGCGGTTCGGACTCCCGGAGTTCTATATCTGTATGGTAGAGACTATTTTCACCGCGCCCGAAGAGGATAAGGAGTTCTGGGTTCAGTTTCGCCACTTGGCGACAGAGTTCAGAACCGATTGAGCCACCTGCGCCGGTTACCATTACACGTTTACCGGAGAGATATTTAGAGACTGCAGCAAGGTCCATTTGCGAGGTAGACCGATTCAAGAGATCTTCAAATCGGACTTCTCGGATCTGACTGACACTGGCTCGACCTTCAAGTATGGCATGAATGTTCGGGACGATTCTAAACTGGCATCCGCGGTATTCGCACTGCCGGATAATATCACGAATTTTACCGCCTGGTGCTGAAGGGATAGCGATGACAACCTCATCAATCTCACGCTTGCGAGCAATATAGGTTAGGTCGCGGGTTGTCCCCAATACTTCAAGCCCTGCGACGCTCCTGCCCACTTTGTGTGGTGCATCGTCAATAAAGCCGACAGGCACATAGCCTTTTTCAGGATGGTTTCTAAGCGCGCGGAGTACACCGATACCCGTTTCACCTGCACCAACAATGAGAACTTTTGTCGGTGGTTTTTGTATGGGCAGTTGCGGTTCGGAGTTTAGTCCTATTGAATCTTTATTTTTCTGCGGTCTTCTGTGTACCGTCTGTTTATCTTTCTGGAGGATTTGCACAGAGAATTTGGTAAACCCGATGAGTGCGAAGTTATAAAATCCGTCAATTAAGAAGAGGACCCAGGCGATTTTTAATAGCATGGAAAGCCCAATGAGTCCTACAGTCGCGAATATAATCGCGGTTGCCAACGAACGGAATTCCTTAGCAGCGGCATATTGCCATATCGGTTTGTATAGATTGAAAGCTAATAGGAAACCGATACGGACTATCGTGACACCAGCGACGGTGCCGAGTCCGATAACATGCTGTGGCTGAAGAGGGGATAGGTCTGCATTTTGTAGTATAGCGAAGAGTGGTGCGGGTTGTTCCAAAAAATCAAAACCGAATTGCCTGCTGGTCAGGTAAGCGAATAGAAACGCGAGATTGACGAGAAGCACATCAACAACAATTGTAAAACTCCACTTTATTTTCGGTTTATCCATATTCCCTCCTCAAGGGTTTTTAACGATCGGGTTTTCGCTCGATTTTCTTCCTTGAAAACCGATTTTCAATAGCCATCAGCTAACAGCCACTAAGTCAACAGCCATTTTCCGTATGGATGAACGGCTTTATGGAGTCGCGTGCGGGTTAGTTTTGGCGTTCTGTGTATGAACCGCCTGTGCATAGACATGCTTCAAACGTTCCGCGATCGCCTCCCAACTATAATTGGTTTCGACACGAGTTCTAGCGGTTTGCGTGAGGGTCTCTCGTACATGCGCATTGTCGAGCAAATGAACGACCTGTTTTGCAAAGCCAGCGGGTGTATCGGCAACAAGTAACTCTTTACCGATGTCTGCTTCTAATCCCATAGCACCAACGGAGGTAGTAACAACAGGGACCCCCATTGCCATTGCCTCCAGATTTTTTGTTTGTATGCCCGATCCGGCACGTAAAGGGGCAACAAAAACAGATGCCCTTTCAAAATAGGGGCGGACATCCGGGACATAACCTGTGACAACTACACCGTCCTGTGTCTCAAGCCGCTTTACCTGATCCGATGGATGGTTGCCTACTATATAAAACTGCGCGTTCGGATGACTTTCTCGGATACGTGGAAAAATCTCATTAGAAAAATAGATCGCAGCATCCGAATTCGGAAAATAGTTCATTGTTCCGGTAAAGAGCATCGACGGTGCAGGCTGTGTCGTTGGGTTCGGTTGAAAATATCCGAGATCGACCCCCATTGGAACTATCGACAGATTCAAACTGTTGTCCTGCTTCAGGAGATAGTCACGATCGAAGCGTGCGACAACGGTGCCGCAGTCAAAAGCCTTCATAATGTTGACTTCGTAACGCCGAACCCGTCTTTCTTCTAATTTTACCAAAAAACGCTTTGGAGTGCAATCTAATTTAATTTTCGCAAGCCAAGGATTACTTTCAAGTTCGGCGCGTCGCTTGAGATTCAGTGCCAATGAATCACACAAATCTAAGATTTTGGTGGGACCCTGGACTTCTGTCACGTATTGCCCCATCCGAAATAGTTGTGCATGAATCAGTTCAAAGTCCTCTTGTTCGAGGAGTTGGTTAATCTTCCGTTGCATCTGAGGTGCATACCAGTAATGCAACTGAAGGGGACGACGCGATAAGCAGTGGATCCCAGTATTCATGAAGGCAAAAGAACGATGGAAACGGACCCATTCTACGCGTTCGCAAAAAGGTTCTAAATGCTTCGCGGATTCAATATCGTTTTCAGACTCTGCAAAGTAAACGAGGGTTACAGCGTGTTGTTTCGAAAGCTGCTTAATAAAATTGTAAGACCGGATCCGATCGCCCCGATGCGGTGGATACGGACACCGGAGACTTAAAAATAGAATTTTCATTCTTTTTTTAACTATTGGTCCTCGCGCTGCGCTTCAAATGTAAAACATTCTGCGCGGGTCTCCTCTATAGGAAACTTGCGGGACAATGCGAAGCAAAATTATGCCATTTAAGGAGAACCTAATTTTATTTCGGACAGGTTTCTTATAAGTCTGCCTACTTTAACCTGAAGCCTTTGCGAAGCGTAGTGGAACCAGGCGCGAAGACCTATTGTTTAAAGTTCATCGGGCAATTCCGCTTCATCAATCAGCATTACTGGGATGCCTTCACGGATTGGATAGCGACGCTGACACTTGCCGACGCACACCAGTTTCTGTGCGGCTTCATCGTGTTCTATTTCACCTTTACATGCTGGACATGCGAGAATGTCAAGTAACGTTTTTGAAACTTTAATTATTCCTTGCGGTTCGGTGAGGTTGGTCGAACGAACAACGATCCTCTCCGTAGAGCCGCCCTCCATCTCATTTTTTAATTATTCCTTGCGGTTCGGTCAGTTGAGTTCGGACTCTTACCTACCTCTCCGTAGACCTGCAGAAACACCCAAGCAAAAACCCTGCGCCTGCTTCGCAGTGAGAATGCAGGCTACAAGTTTGATGTGATGTTGAGAAAAAACAAATATCAAATCCTCAAAACCAGTCGATGCGCATCAAAAATCTGCACGCAATGTAATGGAACTGTGAAGTCTTAGCCACCGTGGCATCTCTTATACTTCTTGCCGCTCCCACAAGGGCAGGGAGCGTTTCTGCCGACCTTAGGCATGTTCCCCATTGCCTGTTGTGAGGCAAATCCGGCATCATCGCTGGTTGCAGCGGCGGTGCTGCCTTGAGGGCGTCTCGGTTGTGGTCTACGTTGCCTACCCGTTCGTCGATTGGGAACCTGACGCGGTGCCTCGGTATTAACGCGAGATTTGAAGATGAATTCACTGACCTGTTCCTCAATCTGCTGATACATACTTTCAAAGACAGAGAGTGCTTCGTTTTTGAAGACGACAATCGGGTCTTTGCCGCCATATCCTGCCCCGAACCGAATACCTTCCTCAATATAGTCGATATTATGAAGGTGTTCTTTCCAATGATCGTCAATTCTATCCAAAAGGAGCAAGCGTTCGAGGACACGCATCATCCCTGGACCCATTTCGACTTCGCGTTCTTCATAAGCGGTGCGTAACATCTCCAACGTCTGTTCTTGAACCTCCTCTGGACTTGCTTGTGCCAAGGGTGTCTTCCATACCGGCTGGATTGGAAATGTAGTCGTCAACCACTGTTCAAACCTATCGGGGGTCTCAAGAGGACTTTCGGACTTTTCTCCCATATTGTCCTCAATCGCATCTCTGACGACCCTTTCAATCATCCCCCAAATTGTAGTTTTCAGAGAGGCAGGAACTTTGGCATCTTTTTCAGCGAGTGCGGCGAGTCCTCCATCTTCTGCTGTGCCTTCATCTTCTGGTAATTCGGCGACATCTGTGGCGGAAGATAGGACGGTGTCCCGCAAGGTATAGATGGTGTCGCGCTGTGTATCCATAACGTCATCAAACTTAAGGAGGTTTTTGCGGATCTCGAAATACATCTGTTCAACACGCGTCTGTGCCTTCTCAATGGATTTGGTGACCCATGGATGTTCTAAAGGGACATCATCATCCATTCCGACGCGTGCCATCAACCCTTGCAAACGTTCAGATCCGAATTTTCGCATCAATTCGTCTTCAAGGGAGAGGTAGAATCGAGACGAGCCTGGATCTCCCTGTCTTCCGGATCGTCCACGGAGTTGGTTATCAATACGTCGGGATTCGTGGCGTTCGGTGCCGACAATGTGGAGACCACCAGCGGCTAATACCTTCTCTTTGTTTTCGTCGCAAATGGCTTGGGCTTCTGCAAATGCTGCCTGAAATTCTTCGGACTCCGGGGATAGTGCTTCTGTCTTGGCTTTCTGTTTCCGCAGTGTTTCGATTGCCATACCTTCGGGGTTACCGCCAAGAAGAATGTCTACGCCTCTACCTGCCATATTCGTTGCGATTGTTACAGCACCGGGGACACCTGCTTGCGCGATGATATCGGCTTCGCGCGTATGTTCCTTAGCGTTCAGAACCTGATGTCGGATTTTTCGGTGTTTGTTTCTGAGCATTTTGCTTAATTTCTCGGAATTTTCAATCGACACAGTGCCGACAAGAACTGGACGTCCCTTCTCGGTCTGTTCGACGATATCTTCCAGAACGGCGTTGTATTTTGCGTTTTCAGTGCTGTAAATTTGGTCGGGATGGTCCATCCGGATCATAGGTTCGTTGGTAGGGATGACAGAGACCTCTAATCCGTAGATGTGTGCGAATTCGTTCGCTTCAGTCGCGGCGGTCCCCGTCATACCTGCGAGTTTATCATACATACGGAAGTAGTTTTGATAGGTAATCTTAGCACCGGTTTCGCTTTCCTCAACGACTTTAACACGTTCCTTTGCCTCAATTGCTTGATGGAGTCCTTCGCTGAGCCGTCTACCGATCTGTTTTCGTCCTGTGAATTCGTCAACGAGGAGGACTTCGCCATTTTCGACGAGATAATCGACATCGCGTTTATAGAGATGGTTTGCCGTGAGTGCCTGATTGACGTGATGCACCATAGCGATGTTAGTGTGTTCGTAGAGATTCCCCACACCGAGACGACGTTCGACTTCCTCAACACCTTCATCGGTAAGGGTTACACTGCCGCGTGATTTCCCCTCTTGGTCGATTTGGAAGTGTTCAGTTTCTCGGAGTGGTGCGACGATCCCGTTAATTTGTCTGTAGAGTTCCGGGGGTTTACCGGAGGGTTCTGAGATGATGAGCGGCGTACGCGATTCATCAATGAGGATGCTGTCAACTTCGTCAAGGATAGCGTAGACATGCCCGCGTTGTACCTTATCTTCGGTTGAAAGGGATTTGTTGTCCCAGAGGTAATCGAATCCAAATTCGCTGTGAACGCCATAGATGATGTCTGCCTTGTACCCAAGCCTTTTTTGTTCCTTGGGCATTAAGCTAAGCGTCAATCCGACAGAGAGTCCGAGGAAATTGTAAATCTTGCCCATCCATTCGGCATCACGGCGTGCGAGGTAGTCGTTGACAGTGGCGAGATGTACGCCCTTTCCAGTCAGTGCGTTTAGATAGACGGCAAGGGTTGAGGTGAGCGTTTTGCCTTCACCTGTTCGCATCTCTGCGATGCTACCTTGATGGAGCGCGACTGCTCCCATAATTTGGACATCGTAGTGTCTTTGTTTTAAGGTTCGTACCGCGGCTTCACGGGCAACAGCGAAGGCATCCGGTAAGAGATCATCAAGCGATGCACCGGCATCCAGTTGTCGGCGAAACTCCGGTGTTTTGGATTGCAGTTGTGCGTCGGTGAGTTTTTTGATTTCAGGTTCGCGCTGATTGACAGCTTCAACGATATCGCGGAACTTTCTGACATCGCGGTCTTCTTTGCTACCGAAGACTTTGGTTATCATTTTTTGGAACATCTTTTTAACTATTGCTCCTTGGCACCTTTCACGTTGTGAAAGGTGATATATCTCTAAATCATGACCGATTTGGCACTTGTGCCTCGTTCGTTCCCGTTAATT
>JAPOOP010000212.1 GCA_026713385.1 Candidatus Poribacteria bacterium
AAATCCTTTGTGAACTTTCTCATCTTTGGGTGAATCACAAACTGGCAGTACGGTTGGTTTGGATTCAATTGAAAATAATTTTGGTGGTAATCTTCAGCAGGATAAAAGACATCAATCGGCATGATCTCTGTCACAATCGGAACATCCCACATATCGGATGCATCCATCTCGGCTTTAGATTTTTCCGCGATACGTTGCTGCGCTTCCGTGTGATAGAAAATTGCTGAACGGTATTGCGTACCGACATCAGCGCCCTGCTGATTTAAGGTTGTTGCATCATGCGTGTGCCAAAAAACTTCCAATAACTCTTCGTAAGAAATAACGTCAGGATCGAACTGAATCTGAGCCACTTCAGCGTGACCCGTCATTCCCATACACACCGCTTGATACGTTGGATTGACGGTCGTGCCGCCGGTGTACCCTGAGACGACCGTGTGAACACCTTCCACCTGCAGAAAGACTGCCTCAACACACCAAAAACACCCTGCTCCAAACGTCGCTGTCTCTAATTTCATCTCTTTGATGACGGTTTTCGCGCTGCGGCGAACTCCGTGACTCTCCTTTAATGACGGAACTTGTAATAATGTAACTTGAATTCGCTGGTGAGGTTTCAAACTTTATCCACAGTTTTCAAGGAGTGAGTGCCGGGAATCGGAGTGTTTTTGCAATGTAATACAAAGAACGGATTTAGTCTATTCCCAGACTACAGAAGAACTGAATGCCTCTAAGTTTTCGAGAACAGCAACTTGCAAAAAGCCGCGAACTATGCTATACTCAGAAATCTATGAAACGTTTCTTTTTACTTCTCATTTTCCTGTGCCTGACAGCATGCCAGTCGCAGGAACAACAGATAAAAACGCTTGTCAACCAACTTGGTGACAGAGCGGCTGTGCGTCGTACCGAAGCCGCCGAAGCCTTAGTCAAACTGGGACCTGAGGCGATCGATGCGCTCATCCACGGGTTATCCGATGAAAATCCGCAGATTCGTGAGATGTCGGCATGGACGCTTAGCGAAATTAAAGCCCCTGCGGCTCGCACTGTACCTGCGCTCATCTCTGTGCTTACAGATCCCGACGAAAACATCCGCGTTGTCGGCTCTGTCGCGCTACAAAACGTAGGTGAACCTGCCGTGCCGTATCTCATCGATGCTTTAACAGCAGACACAGCGGAGATTCGGTTGAATGCCGCTTATGCGTTAGGTGAAATTGGCACACCGCTTGACACAATTGTGCCTGCGCTCATCAAGACACTTACAGATCCGGAATGGAACGTTCGTCGTCTTGTTGTGCGTGCATTGGCTACAATAGGCACACCTGCGGTTGAACCACTCATTGTGGCACTGAATTCGCCTAACTCTGACCTCCGCCGTATGGCAGAACGCGCCTTGAACGATGTCGGTACCCCACAAGCCCGAAAGGCAATTGCGGACGCAAAGAAAGGATTGGCAGATCGCTGAGACTATTCAGACGAAACTTTCTTTCCTTCCATTCGGAGACACTCATCCCAATAAGAGCCAGCATACGCCTTCACAGGTTCAGGTAGGTGCGCTTGTTCGAGATACTGCGCTATCCAATCAAGTAACTGTTGCCGGAGTGATTGCCGAATCTCACCATCCACATAAGCCAACTTGTAGAAATCCTGCCGTGTGTCGGCATCTAACTGAAAATCAACTTGGCGATAAAGGACAAGATTGACTATCAATCCGAGTGTGAGATGTTCAATAGGATTGGGGAAGATACTGAGTGGTGGATCCAGTGCGAACAGATTATCCAGTGGTAAGGCTTTTACGTAGTGGCAGCGATTCTCGATGCATGCCAACTGCTGGTCAATCATATTGACCTCAGCCAAATGGATAAGCACTCTTGGGACATCCGTATCTCTGATAGTTAGTTGAAGAGATCGAATCGTGGTTCTGTAAGTCAGCAACGCCTTTAAGAATTCAAGTTCCGCTTGCGTATAAATCTGAATACCTTCTGTCTCAAGGTCAGTATAGGTAGCACCGAGAACACGTTCCTCATCCGCATCAGGCGGTAGAATTACACCGTTTTCTAAAAGATGGCGTGCTCTGTCTAACAATTTTTCCGTCAGCGTGTTCCCAATTTGGAAAAACTTGACGACTCGGTTTTTACAGAGTAGCCGAACCGCTTTGTCAAAATCGCCCTTGCTGCCATACTCCAACCCAAGACTGGTAAGTGTGAAAGCCGTCTGAATCTGCATCCGTAGCCCAGATTGATCGGAGAGGTCTGCGGTCTTCATCGTAATAAGTTTGTGTGCAATAGCGGCTATATTCTGATAGAGCGTATCCGCCTGTTCACGAGGAATTCCACCGAAGGTGTCTCCATGCACCAAAGCTTGTGCGAGGAAGAGTCGTCCGTCAAGCTGCGCCTCAGCAACGAGAGAAAACCTATTTGTCTTTGTCATCATCGTCCTCATCGTCATCAAGTGTAAGCGACTCTAAGTCTACCTTCTCTATGAGGTCAGCTTCAGTGACATCAATACCGGCTTCTTTATCACGCGCTGCGACGCGATCAGCTCTGTCAGTCTGTACAGCATCGAAAACAGCGGCGAGTTCAGCTTCAACATCTTCTTCCCTATCAATTGCGAAGAGTTCCCTGATGAACGTTCTGAAGACCTCATCATCTGCTTCCCAGATAGCATTACAAATCGCCCGAGCGCGTTCGTCTGCATAATCAATTGCTGGTGAAGTCGGATCAAGATACCCAGCTTCAAGAAGCATCCCACTGTGGTCATCCTGAAGTGCGACACGACCGTGGAGGAGTGCCGCCAACAAACGGATATCAAGTTCTCTGAGAAACCGTCCAAGATCGTCCCGTTCACATTCAGAAAGTTCAAAAAGCCAGAGGTCCAATGACTCTTCATCGAGTTTGCCATCGCGCCAGACAGCAATGTCCAGCAGTTCCTCAAATTGTTCATTTGAGAGACTTGGCAATAGGACTGAAGCAAGTCCTGTGCCGAGCATTGTGTCCAAGACTTGGAGTATATCTTCGGTAGGACTTTCTTGGATGAGCTCGGTGCAATCGGGTACGAGATAATAGAGTTTCTCCCGGGACTTCGGGTTACGAGTTGCGCTCAGAATATCCAACTGCTGCTGCTTCTCGTAACTTTGAAAGAGTTGCTCCGCTTGCCGCGTCGGTAGGGACAGTAGCTTCCTACTTTCGGAGCGTGGGGCTATCGTTTTTGGGCTGTTCATGCCAGCTCCTCCATCATGAGATGGGTTCCAATATTGAAGTGCATAAATTTCTAATAACGAATGTCACCCTGTCCCTGCCTCAAAAACTATTTCTCACAAAACCGAGGTTTTTCGCTGCGGACGCAACCGGATCATCTTTACCGGGTGTTTCCAATACAAACCAACTATCGTATCCAACGGAATGCACAGCCTCAAAGACGGCTGGAAAGTCTACATCGCCTTCACCCGCGTGATTGCCGCCGGTATCCTTGATGTGCATCTGTGTAATTGCCCCGCCCAAACTCCGAATTTCAGACGGTGAATCGAAGCCGAATCCTGTAGCGTTCCCCATATCGTAATAAACCCCGACAGCTGACGAACCGACGTTATCAATGATCTGTTGATGTTGCTCCGCACTTAAAGTTGATTCAATAGCAAAGAAAACACCGTGTTTCTCAGCGGTTTCAGCCGCCGCTTTCAACCCATCAAGAAACCGTGATTCGCCGATGTGCTCATCCTCGATCTTACCATTCCCGAAAAACGGCACCAGAATCACCTTCGCTCCGAGTTTCGGACACGTCTCTGCCAGATATTGCAATTTTGCAATTCCCTCGGTCCGCGTACTATCGGTCGGATGCATAAATGAATACGCAGTGAAACCACCTGGTGACAGCGAAGATACCTCAACACCAGCGGCTTCTGCCAAACCGTTCACCTTGTCAATCCCACCATCTTGCCAGAGCAAATGTTCACGGTAGTTGACTCCCATGCAAATCTCGACACCATCAAACCCGATTTCTTTCGCCTTCTGAAACGATTCTTCAAAGGAAACGGGCAACATCCCGTCCCGAATACCTACCTTCATAAACGACCTCCTAAAGGACACAACTTTAATTCAGAGTGCTATTCATATCAATTCTGCATTTTAACATAGTCTTAGCACGAATTGCAAGGAGATCCACTTTTTCTTTTCCACATTGTATTGTTAATTACGAAACAGTCCGAAAAAAGTTGATTTTTTTCTAATTGATGTGTTAATATATTTCAGATGAATCATCTGTACAGACGCACCAAGAGTCATCTAAGGGGTAAAAGGATCCCATTTGAGTACCGAAAAATGTCGTCCTGTACGCAAAAAATTAGAAAGGATATCTTAATGAAACAGATTATTTGTATAGCTACAATTTCGTTTTTGTCTGTATGTCTCATCCCTGGCGTTTTCGCACAAACCTTGATGAGCGATGAATTCGGTGGGACAGGTCAAGACCTTCAGTCCTTCTGGCAGGTCAAGGGCGGCGATAAGAGTCCTTGGGAACTCAAGGATGGACTTCTCGTCGCCGAGGCTGGTTTCGACCAGAATTTGTGGGGTGATGATACCACCACACGTTTCTATCAAGTCACAGACCAGGATCAGTTTGATATTGAAACGTCAATGGTCGTTGATTATGCAGATGCTTGCACTGTTGCTGGCATTGTCGTGTATTCTGCGACAACGAAGGATCACCAGGACCGTGATGGTCAGTGGGTCACATTGAAGTTGTGGGGGCGCGGTGCTGCACAAGATAACAATGCAGTGCTCCAATATCAACGTCGTGAAAATGACGATGCCGCTTTGGGATATGTTGGCACACAACCCGATTACATGCCAGATCAAGGTGTGATTCCGGTTGAATTACGAGTCAAGCGCGACGGCGACGAATACGAGTCGTGGTTCAAACCGAATGCAGAAGGCGACTGGGTCTCGGTCGGTACAGCGACTAACGAACTCGATGAACCCCTTGAAGTCGGTATCTACGTCGGCATCTGCGAAGGCGAAAGTGCTGCTGGTAAGATGACCGTCACTTTTGACTACTTCCGAGAAGCGTCAAGTCCGGCAACTCCGGTTGATCCGCG
This sequence comes from Candidatus Poribacteria bacterium, assembly GCA_026713385.1. GTDB lineage: Bacteria > Poribacteria > WGA-4E > WGA-4E > WGA-3G > WGA-3G. Next base: position 5,084 of record JAPOOP010000212.1, read on the forward strand.
TGGAAGGCTCGCCGTTACGTGGGGTGAACTGAAAGGACAGCAATAGCAGTAAACGCTATTCACAACTTCTACAAATCGCTGGCGGCTACAATGCCGCCAGTTCTTTTATAAAAACAAAATATGAAGTTAGAAGTTAATTACGAGACTACATGAAAAAAGTTGATTTTCTTCCAAGCAATGTGTTAATATATTTTAGATGAATCATCTGTACGGACGTACCAAGAGTCATCTGAGGGGTAAACGAATTCTATTGGATACCGAAAAATATCGTCCCGTACGCAAAAAATTAGAAAGGATATCTTAATGAAACAGATTATTTGTATAGCTACAATTTTGTTTTTGTCTGTATGTCTCATCCCCGGCGTTTTCTCGCAAACCTTGATGAGCGACGAATTCAATGGTACAGGTCAAAACCTTCAATCCTTCTGGCAGGTCAAGGACGGTGATAAGAGTCCTTGGGAACTGAAGGATGGACTTCTCGTTGCCGAGGCAGGCTTCAACCAGGACTTATGGGGTGCCGATACCACCACACGTTTCTATCAAGTCACAGACCAGGACCAGTTTGACATAGAAACGTCAATGGTTGTTGACTACGCCGATGCTTGCACTGTCGCTGGCATTGTCGTGTATTCTGCAACAACACAGGATCACCAAGGCAGAGATGGCCAGTGGGTGACCTTGAAGTTATGGGGGCGTGGTGCGGACGACAACAACGCGGTCCTTCAATACCAACGCCGTGAAAACGATGATGAGGGTTTGGGATATATCGGTGAACTGGCGGGCTATAAGCCAGATCAAGGTGTTATTCCGCTTGAACTGCGCATCAAACGCGATGGCGACGATTACGAGTCATGGTTCAAACCGAATGCAGAAGGCGACTGGGTCTCGGTGAGTAAAGCGACCAACGAACTCGCAGAACCGCTTGAGGTTGGCATCTACGTCGGCATTTGCGACGGCGAAGGTCCGGGGACGATGACTGTTACTTTTGACTACTTCCGAGAAGCGTCAAGTCCAGCAACTCCAGTTGACCCGCGCGACCGACTCGCTGTTACGTGGGGTGAACTGAAAGGACAACAATAGTAGCAAACCCTATTCACAACTTCTACGAATCGCTGGCGGCTACAATGCCGCCAGTTCTTTTATGGAAAGAAAATATGAAGTAAGTAACTACTTTATTGTCTATCGGCTTATCGATACTTTTCAGCACATTTTCTGTGGAAATCCTTCTCGCTCGGTGATCCGTTTGAGGGAAATGCCTTGAAAAATCCAAATTGGAACATACCCGTTAACGTAATAAAACCATCATAAACTTTGCTTAAAAAAGGACGGTTTCCCTCCGCTATTAAAATCGGGGGTTTCCAGACCGAAAAACTTTGATGAACGTGACCCTAAATTGGCTTAAAGCCTACATCAATTTTGAATTTTCTCCGGGCGAACTCGCCGATCGGTTAACGATGTTAGGCATTGAGGTTGAATCCATTAAGCATCCCGGAGACGAGCTCGAAGGTGTAATTGTCGGTAGCGTTACCTCGATCCGACCACACCCAAACGCCGATAAACTTGTTCTCTGTCAGGTAAATACTGGTGGGACTGAGGAACTTCAGATTGTTTGCGGTGCCCCGAATGTCCGAGAGGAAATGCACGCGCCCGTTGCTACAATCGGTGCAACACTACCTATCGGCTTGACAATCAAACACGCAAAACTACGCGGCGAGACTTCGCAAGGGATGCTCTGCTCTGAAAAGGAGTTAGGGCTCTCTGACGACACCGCTGGTTTGATGGAATTACCGACGGACATACCACTTGGGACTCCTCTTTCAGAGGCTCTCGGATTGGACGATGTCGTATTTGAACTGGAAATTACACCCAACCGTCCCGATTGCCTGAGCCTGATTGGTGTTGCACGCGAAATCCGAGCGGAAACCGGAAATCCTTTAAAACTACCTACTGTTGATCTGAAGGAAAGTGACATCAACGCCCAAGACTTAACGTCTGTTACAATCAATGCGCCAGATCTTTGTCCGCGTTACGCAGCACGCGTCATTCAAGGTGTTAAGGTGACGGAATCCCCAGCATGGTTGCAACAGCGACTTGAGTCTGTTGGTATAGGCGTTATTAACAACATTGTTGATATCACCAACTTCGTCTTAATGGAATATGGACAGCCGCTCCATGCCTTCGATTATCACAAGCTCACAGAGAACCGTATTGTTGTTCGCAGCGCGACGGACGGTGAACACATAACAACTCTCGACGAAGTTGAACGCAAACTCACACCCGATATGCTTGTCATCGCGGATGCCGAAAAACCTGTTGCACTCGCTGGAATTATGGGTGGCTACGATTCGGAAATCACCGAAACGACCTGCGATGTCCTACTGGAGAGTGCCTATTTCAATCCATCCAGTATTCGTGCGACTGCAAAGGCGTTGGGAATCAGTACGGAAGCCTCCTACAGATTTGAGCGTGGTGCTGATCCGGGGGTTGTCCTCGCTGCTCTCGACCGTGCGGCACAACTCATCGCCGAATTGGCAGGTGGCACCATCTGTGACGGCATCGTTGATGTCTATCCAGGGCAGCCGCCCTTGACCGAAATACAACTCCGCCCTGAACGCGTCAATTTCGTATTAGGAACGACAATCGAAGCAGCAGAGATGGTACAAATTTTAAACCGTCTCGGTTTCGACATGGACGCTACCGGAGATGTCTATCAAGTCGTTGTGCCGACGTTCAGGTCTGACGTTACCCGCGAAGTCGATCTCATCGAGGAAATCGCGCGGGTCTACGGCTATGACAATATTCCGACAACATTGCCCAAAGGCGATATTCCTGTCCCGACGTCGAACCCGAAGACAGAAGTTCGCAGGCGTATCAAACATTTTCTTCTCGCGGCTGGAATGATGGAAGCGGTGAACTATAGTTTCTGCGATCCCAATTATTTTGATAAAATCCGGTTGAACGCGAACGACCCGCTTCGCAACACTTTGCAACTCCGTAACCCGCTGAGTCCAGAGATGTCGGTGCTACGCACAACACTAATGCCGGGGCTGCTCGAAAACGCACAGCGCAACCGTAATCACCAGATAGACACTATCGCGCTCTTTGAAATCGGAGGTGTATTCATCCACGATGGTGAAGAGACAGAGCCGGAACGCGTTACGGGTGTTCTTGCCGGACAGATTGGGGAAGGGGTCTATAGCGATCCGTACCGATCTCCAGATTTCTTTGACATCAAAGGACTTGTAGAAGGGATACTGGAGGTATGCGGCATTGTGGATTGGACGCTACAAAAGACGGATGCCCTCACCCTCCATCCGGGTAGAAACGCAGAAGTGCTGTTGGGTGATAGACAGATCGGGGTCTTCGGAGAAGTACATCCAGAGGTTCTCGAAAATTACGACTTACCGTATAAGGCGTATCTCTTTGAATTTGACCTTGAAGGCTTAACGGATGCGGCTATATTTACCAAACGCTCTGAACCGATTTCCATCTACCCAAAGGTCGCGCGCGACCTTGCGATCGTCGTAGATAAGGCGATACTGTCAGATATGCCGACAGAACTTATCTATACAACGGGTGGAGACGCTGTAGACTCGGTTCGTCTGTTTGATGTTTATGAAGGTGAACAGGTTCCAGAAGGTAAGAAGAGCCTTGCCTATACCATCACCTATCATTCTGCGACCGAAACGTTGACAGATAAAGCGGTCAATGCCCTCCACAATGAGGTCGTCAAATGCCTGAACCGGGAGTTAGGTGCAGAATTGCGAATGTAACTATGCATGCCCATCGGATCAAGAATCTGTTCTCAGCGATCGCTCGTCACTACGATCTCCTCAATGCACTATTAAGTCTCAAACGCGACGGTGCTTGGCGGCGTGAAACAGTCAAGGCGAGCGGTGTTGGTTTAGGAAGCAAGGTGCTGGATGTCTGCACCGGCACTGGTGAACTTGCCCTCGCGTATGCTGATAAAATTGGGACGGAAGGTTTTGTCATCGCTTCAGACTTCTGCTTTGAGATGCTGGTCATCGGCGATGAGAAGGTGGAACGAAAGAACCGAAAGACAGGCACCGACTTTCTGGCAGCAGACACACTCACTCTTCCCTTTTCAGACAATATTTTTGACGTTGTTTCTGTCGGTTTCGGTATCCGAAATGTATCAGATTTGGAGATGGGGATACGCGAGATGGCGCGCGTTGCGGTACCCGGAGGTAGGGTTGTTATCCTGGAGTTTACACAGCCCGTGAATCCGCTATTTCGGAG
>JAPOOP010000228.1 GCA_026713385.1 Candidatus Poribacteria bacterium
ATAACGCCCTCTAACTCCCGGTGCCTAATTCTGAAAGTCCTCCAACCCTCTGAATCTTAATTCTAATAACTGATTACCTCTGACTGCTTTCGCCGTAGACTTGACATAGGCACACCCATCAGGTATAATTAACGTATCTTGATTAAAAGCTTTTACAGGATAATCCTAAGTGCATAGCCCGTAATGTAATGGAGGGCGGATTTAAGGAACGCACGTCAAAATTCTAACGCCCGTCGTTCCTCCGCAAGGAATAATTAAAAATCCGCAAGGAATAATTAAAAATTTGAAGTTTTATCATCTACGCCGCTTTGTGTTTGCATGCATGGCAGCGATATTTTTTAATCATGGCTTGTACGCAGCCACACCAGCAAACGCTGCAAACGAAGAACAACACACATTCGAGAACATGCTAAACCATCCGCAAGAGCATTGGTATAACCTTACCTTGATGAACACTAAGATCGGCTATATGTACACATCTACTGAAAAAACTGAACATCAAGGAGAACAGGTCGCTCGGAGCAAAACCGATATAGTTATGAACTTTAAGGCACTTGGGACTGACATAACGGTTGAAATTACTCGCGTTGAATACATAGGTCCCGACTTAATGCCGCTCCATTTCCTCTCAACCTCTAATGAATCTGGTTTAAAACAGATCGAAGGACGAATCGTAGATGGAATTGCCCACGTCAAAACAACCCTCAACGGTGAAATCACCGAGTCAGAAATTCCCGTGCCAGCAGATACCGTTTCTGAATATACAGGCGTAGCATCACTGTTAACCCAGAAGGGGCTTAAAACAGGCGATAAACGAGCCTTTCACATGTTCATCTTCGATCTTTTGAAGCCTGTAAAAACGGAAATTGAGGTTTTAGGAGAAGAGACTTTCACCTATCAGTCGGAAGAAAAACAGGTCTACGTCCTGAAACAGACAATGGACATGATGAATGGCATTACCGCCAAACTGTGGATCGACCCCGCCGGCATAAACTATCGAACAGAGGTCCCATTGATGGGGCTTTCCATGGTAACGACGAAAACCGACAAGGAAACTGCTCTTGGCGGTATCGAAGAAGTTGACGTTGTCTTAAAAACTCGTATCCTTCCCTCTGGCAAGCTCCCGATCCCAAAAGCAAAACATCTCGAGGCAGAAGTAAAACTCTCAACAGGGAACATCACCGACGTTGTTATGTCTACCGCTCGACAGAAACTTGAGGCGAACCCTGTACACGTTGGCAAACTCTCTATTCAGGTCCCATCAATTGTCGCCGAAGACTGCCCACATCTGCCTATTCAGAATGAAGAAGGCGAATTCCTTGCCGCAAGTGCCTATATTCAAACCGATCACCCAGACATTCAGGCAAAGACTGTGGAGATCTTGGAAAACGAAGTCAATTCATGGCGCGCGGCGAAAAAATTATGTCGGTGGGTTTATGCCTTCATTAGCGACAAAAAGATGAGTGGAGGCTTTGCTTCGTCATTAACAGCACTACAGTCGCGCTCCGGAGATTGCACGGAACACACAGTGTTATTTATCGCTCTGGCGCGTGCCGCTGGCATCCCAGCACGAATCTGCTCTGGTATCGTATTCGCAAAGGATGCTTTCTATTACCATTTCTGGCCCGAAGTCTATGTCGGTAAATGGGTACAAATGGATCCAACGTTGGACCAGATTATTGCTGATGCGAACCACATTCAACTCGGTGGAAGCACCTTGGAGACAGACAATCTTATGGAATACGCAGAAGATGTTTTCCATACTCTCAATCAACTTGAAATTACGATCTATTAAATGGCATTTCTCAACCCACTTTTTCTCTTTGGACTTCTTGCCACTGGCATCCCCTTAGTCATTCACCTCTGGAACCGTCGTCGCGTTGTGACAATTGATTTTAGCAGTCTGATATTCATCACGGCGGCACACCGCGAAAATGCACGTCGATTCCAACTCCGGCAACTCCTCATCTTGCTCCTACGAATGGCAATTATAGCACTCATTGCATTCGCCTTGGCACGTCCCTTTTTGACACTTGGACTGCCAGTCGCGTCCGTACGGGCAAAGACAGATGTGATTATCGTCTTAGACAACTCTTACAGTATGGCGTATCAAGATGTCAATGGCATCAGACTCGATAAAGCGAAAGCTTTGGCAACTGACATTATTGACACCTTGCGGCACGGCGATAGTGCCGCCCTTATATTAATGTCAGACATTCCGACCCCAGTCTTTCGGCAACTCACACCCGACATTGAGAGCGTTACCGCAGCGATTAACGATACGGAAACTTCCTACCGCACCACGAATGTTCAACCCAGCCTTGAACTCGCCCATGAAATTCTCGCTGAATCAAAACAATTGAACAAAGAAATCTATCTGATTTCAGATTTCGCCCAAAATGGGTGGGCGAACTGGAATAGACTTCCAAATCGCTCTGGTGCTCGTATCTCTCTGATCCCGATTGCTGAGGGTGAAGCACATAACATAAGTATTAAAGAAATTCGTCCATCCAATCAACTAATAGGCGTAGATTTACCGTTTCAATTGAACGTGACAACTGTGAATCATTCAGTAGCACCTTTGAATCAAAATATACTCACACTGTTTATTGGAGGCGAAAAACAAAAGACCATGAATTTTTCTGCGGCAGCGAACGAATCGCTGAACACCGCCCTAACATACAACTTTTCTACACCCGGCACGCATATCGGTTACCTCACACTAACGGACGATCGCCTTAATATCGACAACCAACGTTATTTCGCTTTGGATGCCGTCGGTGAAGTACGTGTGCTCTGTGTAGGTGAACAAACAGAATATCTAACATTGGCATTAAATCCACATAAGAGTGGTTATCGGTCGTCGGTTGTCGGTCGTCGGTTAAGAGGTGAGTCAGTTAAATCAGATCCTTCTTTAACTGATAGCCGAAAACTGATAACTGATAACTATTCCAATACAATGATTCTACCAACGCAATGCACACCTGATGAATTTGTAACCTTTCCGTTGGAAGACTATGATGTTATTGTACTTGCGGATGTGCTGACGATGTCACGCCAGATCAATGCGAGACTTCAAGAATTCATCCGCCAAGGTAAAAGTATCATTGCCTTCGTAAGCGACCGTAGCAACGCAACAAGCTACAACGCGCCTGATAATGTATGGCTGCCTGCCCGACTTGGTAGTCCATTGACATGGACACCACCACAGCAAGTGCGGGTGTATGAGGAAACACATCCTATCTTTGATATATTTCCAAGCGAAGGCTTCTCTATGCAATACGCTCCGCAGTTTTACAACGGTATAGCATTACAACCTTCGTCGGAATCTAACGTTATCGCACGCTTCGGTGACGATACACCTTTTCTCGTTGAACGAAGTCAAGGAACAAGCACCGTGCTGCTCTATAACTGTGGACTATTTGTTCAACAAATGACCACGTCTAATGTAAGCACGACGACTTATACAAACGATCTACTCGTTAATCCGTATTTCCTTCCGATGCTCCAACAGAGCGTACTTTACACGACAATAGCCAGCAATAATCATTTAGCACGGAGCGGACATATCGGTGACACCTATACAGCACATTATCCTCGGAGTGCGGGTGGGAAAGCATCTATTCGTTTAATGGAAACCGACAGCCGTCAGCAAGAGAAGGTAAGTTCACCAGAAACCTCTTTACCGATGGAAACCAATGATTCCCGACAGTTTCCGATTGCCATTCTTCCGATTGCCGAAGACGGCACCCTGCGATTTCAAGGCACGGAACGTCCCGGTATCTATCAGATCGAGGTGCGAACGCAAGACAGTATCCAACGAGACTTTTTTGCGGTTAACGTTGATACGACTGAAGCTGACTTGACAGAGATTCCTTTGGCACAAGCAGCAGCGAGAGTTGGCGCGCAGACAACAGCAGATCCGGAAATCGAAGGAACACCAGTAGCGGCTGACGCTTACAACGTTAAGCGACACGGCAGGGAAATTTGGGGTGAATTGCTCGTTTTAGTTGTCTGTCTTATGCTTCTCGAAAGTTTTCTCTCAAACCGCGAAAGCACGCTGACCACAGGTGAAGTATAATGGCAGATCTTTGGTATGTCCCGCGCCCGTTTCGGACTTTGTGCTTAATCGTCTTACTGAGTATCAGCATCCAAATTGAAATTTCATCAGAATCGGTAGACGCTACACAGAACAAAAAAACGGTTTTAGGAGATAAAGCAAGCATTGTACGCAGCCTCGTAATCGATGGAAACGAATCATTCCCTGAACAGCAAATCCGTGCGCTGATGCGGACAGATGTGTGGAGTGTTTTCGATGAAACCGTTCTGAAATCCGATCTTGAAGCGATTACAGACTTTTACCGGGAGAACGGGTACCGTTTCGCGCGTGTCGATGAAGAGCAACTCTCTGTGAAGAAATTCGCAGATGGAGTTTATCTCGGTATTGAGGTTGACGAAGGTCGTGTCGGCAACATTATCGTAACTGGCAATATACAGACGAAAGAAGACGTTATCCGCCGAGAACTTCTGTTTATGCCAGGGGATATTTACACAGAAGCAGATAGAGAAGAAAGCGAACAGATTCTTCGCCGCAAGACTTATATTGGTGCCGCAAAGGTTGACGCACAATGGGATGAACTGTCGGAATCAGTCACGATTCACGCGACTATTCGGGAACTCTTGTCCTTCCCACTTGGCGGAGATCTGAACCTAAATAACCAAAAGCGGTATTGGCTGCTACAGTATCGAGATCCGAATATGTTCGGATCGGGCCAAGGCACCCTATGGCGCTACGAACGGATTAGCGAAGTAGGTGAAAAGACGCGGAGCCTTGTGAGAGGACGGTACAATAACCCGCGACTCTTCAATTCACACTGGAACTTTGATGGCGAATATATCCAGAAGCGTGAAGGCGATTCCTTGCTCGTGCTGTTAGAACGTCCCCAATATACACTGAAAAGTCGATGGAGTGCAAGCGTGCGTTTTTCCGAATCGGTTAATCCGATATTCTGGTACGAAAACGCAAAGAAAACCGATATATTTGAACAAAATCTACAGGGAACCTATGCAAATGTCCGACGATATTTCGGGGACAGATACCAACAAAATTATATAGGATTGTGGGCAGCCTCACGGCGTTTGAAATACGTGCCACTTGAAAAATTAAGTACATCCGATGCAATGTTAGAGAACCGAGACATAAAACGGATCGGTTTCACCTTAGGTAGGCAACGCATTGCCTATCACAAAACCCGATTTCTCCGACGGATGGGGCAAGAGGAAAATTTCCTCATCGGCTCCCAATACGCGCTCTCTCTTGGATACGCTTCCCCCTTATATGCCTCAGACCGTTCAGAATCCTACGCGGAATTGGCTTTGGGATCCGGATGGATGAACAGCAATAAGTTCTTTAACCTCACAACATTCGCATTCAGCACAAACTTCAGGAGTCGAATTGAACGCTCCATCCTCCAAGTACAAACCTCTTGGTTTTACACAGATGTATTCAACACAGGTGACATGTATACACTTGAAACCGGTTTTAGAGAGAACGGTCTCTTCGATTTTCATCAGACATTTGTCGTGCAGTTTAAAACAGAGATGCAGTTTGGATGGAGTGGACACAGCCAAGTTCTCTTGGGATCCTTTGATGGGCTACGCGGCTACGCATACAGGCAATTTAGTGGAGAAAAGATGATGTTGCTGAGCCTCGAAAGTCGAACCATATTCGGTGGAACGATTTTCCGCAAAGTAGACGAATCACTTGCAGCGGTCGCGACAGCTGTGGCGCGCCCGTTCAGCGATAGGCGAGTCCATCTTGGAGTCATATTGAGTGGTGTCGTGTTTGCAGATATTGGATACATCTGGAACGGTAAACACACCTTCAATTTAGTAAGTCCCAAGCGAAGCGTTGGATTCGGATTGCGTGGTAGTCTTTCCCAGTTTAGCGGCACAGGGATTCTTCGGGTAGAATTCGCCTTCCCGCTCGATCCGCCTTTTGCTCCATCTTTAAGACCACGGATTTTCTACGGTCAGGAGCGAACTTTTTAATTTATCTTTCGCGTCGTTTTTAAAGAAAAGTCTAAGCGAGTAGTCCGTAATGTAATGGAGGATAGATATACGGAGAGGCACTTCATGTATCAAACCAACCTGACCGAACCGCAAGGTATAATTAAAAAAACCGAAAATATCACATGGCGAGCCATCCTGTTAGGATTATTATCGCTTCCACTCAATATCTACCTCGTTGTTCAAACGGAAACAGTATGGACGACACAATACCCTACCACGATGGCGATTTTCTTCAACGCCGTCTTTACACTCTTTCTCATCGCTCTTCTTAATCTATTTCTAACGCGCTATCTTCCGAAATGGCAACTCACACAAGCGGAAATGCTGACGGTGTACCTCATGGTAACGCTTGCATGCGTCGTCTGCGGACATGATCTATTGCAGGCGACAATGTGCGTACTCGGTCACGCAACGTGGTTCGCTACACCGGAGAACGAATGGCAATCCCTATTCTTTCGATACATTCCAGACTGGATCGCCGTAACGGATCGGCGTGCCTTAACTGGCTACTATGAAGGCACCTCAAATCTGTTTGAAATGGAACACATCCGTGCATGGTTCACACCGGTGTCGGCATGGCTACTTTTCTTCTCTGCGCTCGCGTTCTCCATGATGATGCTCAGCGTTATCCTACGCAAACAGTGGATCGAACACGAAAAACTGAGTTACCCTATCATCCTACTCCCTTTTGAAATGACGAAAGGCGCGAGTTTCTACAGAAACCGGCTCCTCTGGATAGGGTTCGCCATCGGATGTGGATTGGACCTACTCAACGGTATCAGTTTTCTTTATCCTTATGTGCCGAGTATCCCCATCCGTCACGATATTGGGCTGCTATTCACGGAAAAACCACTCAGTGCTATCGGTTCAACCCCTATCCACTTGAACCCGTACGCGATCGGTATCGGTTTCTTAATGCCGTTGGACCTGTCGCTCTCTTGCTGGTTATTTTATCTCTTTTGGAAAGCACAACTCGTTTTTGGGGCGATGACAGGAATGAACCAGACACCGGGTTACCCGCATATTGATATGCAGTCAACGGGTGCGTATTTTGGGCTTTGTTTCTTCGCACTTTGGATAACACACAAGCACCTCTGGCAGGTTGCACGCAATATCTTAGGGCTGAAAACGAACCTTGATACAACAAACGAACCGATGGGATACCGCAGTGCGTTTGTTGGGTTCCTGCTTGGTATCGCAGTTGTGTTTGGATTTTGCCTGAAGGCAGGGATGTCGTGGTGGGGCGTACTTGGGTTCTTCAGCATACAATTTATACTCGTTTTAGCGTTCACCCGGATGCGTGCCGAACTTGGAACACCAACAATGGATTTCTATCGTGCCGGTCCTGGACTCTTCCTTACTTCGCTTGTTGGTTCCAGAAAGATTGGTGCGCCAACATTGACAGGCTTCGCTTTCCTTTACGGATTCACCCGTAATTACCGTTCGCAACCGATGCCGAATCAATTGGAAGGATTTAAACTCGCTGACAGAGGTGGAATCAACGTTCGTCAGATTCTTTGGGTGATGTGGGGTGCGACGGTTATTGGGCTGGTTATTGGGTTCGTTGCGTTCCTTCATGCTGGTTACCTACATGGTAATCTCGGAACATGGCGCGGGCAGGAGGCTTTTAGTGATCTACAACGCTGGTTAACTCTCCCGAACGACACAGACTGGGGACGCATGGGATTTTTCGGTTTCGGTATCTCTCTCACACTAACAACGCTGTTTATGCGCTTGCGGTTTATCTGGTGGCAACTCCATCCGCTCGCCTATCCGCTCGCAGGCAATTGGAACTTCGGTAGGCTTTGGTTTCCTGTATTTATCGCTTGGGTGCTAAAGTCGATACTGATTCGCCACGGTGGGATCGGCGCGTATCGGCGAACACTGCCCCTCTTTCTCGGAACAATGCTCGGCGAATTCGTGATGGGGAGTCTTTGGGCAATTTTGGGATTGTTTCTCGGGCAACGGATGTATTCGTTCAAACACTGGTAACCCGTAATGTTTAATCTGCTGTCTTTTGCAAACGGATGTTCCCACCAGAAGTGTGCAATTTTAGCAAGGGACCGCCACCATTTATGCTACCTTTCAATTTATTTTTCGGAACCTTCCCTTGAATAACTGATTCCACGACAAAATCCGTTGAGACGCGTCCACCACTGGTTTCTGCTTCTACATCAACAGCAATATCTGGAATAAGCGTGAGGGTTATCCCACCACCTGACGTCCGCAAACTACACTCACTCTGGAGTTGCGTTACCACAGAGGCATGGATGGAGCCTCCTGAAGTTTTCGCGTTTACACTCCCACCAGCACTCTGCAGTCTGATGCTTCCCCCTGAAGTTTGAACATCTGCCCCTCCACTACAACTCGCGCCCCTGATGTTGCCACCAGATGTTTTGCCCCAAACAGAACCCTGAATTGCACCAAAGCGGATACCGCCGCCAGAAGTTTGCGCTTGAACATCCCCTGCCACATCAACCACTTCAATACTACCACCTGATGTTTTCAGATCTACTGGACTGCCACACGATGTAAGCTCGATGCCTCCACCGGACGTACGTCCCCACACCGGACCTGTAATGTCACCAAAACGCAAACTACCGCCCGATGTCTTTGCACGAACCTTACCATCAAGGTCGGCTACCGAAATGCCACCGCTTGACGTGTCCAAATCAACGTTGTACTGTCGAGGCACTGTTACCAGAAAACGAATTTTCAGTTGATTCAACTTTTTTCGCCAATGCTCCCGCCCGTGTTTGAAAACGCCTTCAATACGAACATCGGGCCCGTCGTGTTCAAACGCCACCTCAAAATCGGCAAGCACTTCTCGAGCTACCTTAACCAATTTGAATTTTGATTCCTTCGCGACAACAACCTTAACTTCATTCTGTTCAGCCGTTTGGATTTCAATTGCACCGAATTCCGACACAACTGTTAAACTTCCACCAGCCTCAACGCTATATGTTTTTTCAATCTTTTCCAAAATAGGTTCCTCTGCTGTTAGAGACGTAAATTGGCAGCCAACACCACAAAATGGAAGCAGTATTGAGAAAAAAACGGTTAACTTAATAGATACTTTCATCAAATTGGCTATCAGCAATCAGCAATCGACTATCAGTTAAGAGGTTTCTGGTAAACTTTCACTGCGAGGCAACCCTCTTGCTGACTGCTGACCGCTGATGGCTGACTCCTATTCTACAGTTCTTTGTTCTGTTCAATCTGTTGTGACCGGATTTCTTGGAGTATCTCCACAACAGTCTCCATTTGCCCTTCAAGCTTGCCAATCCGCTGTTCGACAGATGTCGTGTCCTCATCCTCGTCTGAGGTGACCTCAACGGTCTCGGCAACATCAGTATTATCTTCCTGTGTTTGTCCACCCCATACATCTTTGAGGAAAGAGGGCACTGATTGCCGTACAACTTCCCTGACATCTTTCAACTCATCGCCAATCGTTTTCTTGATTTGCGTGAAGTCAACAAAATCATCAGCACAACTTTCTTTAACGTAGGCAGCGACTTGGTGACAGGCGAAGCAAATATCACCAAAGGATGCATCATGATCCTCTAAACGTTCAAACAGCCCCTCGGGCACTGCACCGAGATCGGTCAGGAGTTCAAGTGCGTTGTTAAATTGCCGAGCGGATCGCTCCTCACCTCCTGAAAATTGGTCTGTAATCGCTGAAGTTTCTATGATGCGTGCTGTCATTTCCAATAGCCTCAGAATCTGACGGACTTCCTTTTGCCGACGGATTTCCTTCTGGGTTTCGTGTTCGTTAGACATGATTTTCTCCTATTGTCCCGCAGGTTTCCTCTACAGGAGACCTGCGCTTATGGATTTGCCTATATTTGCCTATATAGAGTCCCTTAAGATTGAAAAGGATAGTAAAAAATTCAAAATAGTTTTCAGTTAACAGTTAAAGAGATGCTTTGTTTAACCAAGAGTCTCTTTTACCCGACAACTGACAACTGATAACTGACGACTCTTATCTATCAGGTTGCCTATATAGAGCCAACTCAGATCAAAAGGATAGTGGAAAATTTAACAAGGCTCGCTACACACTATGAAGTTTCTGACTTTAACTCAGCGACGTTCCGACGAATTTTAATCGTCGCTTTAATAATATCCTCTATGTCCTCTTCACTCGCCATCAATACATTCTGACTTAAAGAAAGACCCGTTTGACATATCTTTTCAGTTTCAGGGCACTGCACACCCTCATAATTGAGATCCTGACTGAAAAGATTAGAGGCGAGAAAGTCTGCCCGATACATAGGGGTGGTATACCAATAACCCATCGGTATCCCTTCAGCGCGCATTGCACGGAGAAACGTCTCACGTGATATGCCTTCAAACTCCTCGGAATCAAAGATCGCCTTATAGCCGTGACATCCGCCACGCGTGGCGCGCGGGTCAAGTGGCGTGACTTTAATACCCGGAATCTCACCAAGCCAACCATCTAACCACCGCATGTTCTTATGCCGGTAATTGGTTTCAGCTTCGAGCCGAGTCAGACGGGAAAGGAGTAACCCAGCTTGCCATTCGGTCATTCGGAAGTTTCCCCCAAAGGGTTCCGCGTCTCCGAACTCAGCATCTGGTAAGGTGCGACCACAGTTATGGAGCGCGTAAGCACGTTCGTAGAGTTCTCGATCATTTATGAGGACGATGCCACCTTCACCAGCACAAAGATTCTTGGATGATTGGAAACTGAAGCATCCGAAATGCCCCCAACTACCGACCCCTCGTCCGCGCCATTCCGCACCGTGTGCCTGCGCACAATCCTCGACAATTTTGAGGTTATGCCGATTCGCGATGTCGATCAGCGTGTCCATATCCGCTGGATACCCAGCGATATGAACCGGTAAAATCGCCTTTGTTTTTTTTGTTATCGCGGTTTCAACCTTAGAAGCATCCAACAGGAAACTGTCCGGTGCAGTATCCACAAAGACTGGCACGGCATGCGTCATTAGAATAGCAACGATTGTCGCCTGAAAGGTATAGGGGGTGGTAATGACTTCATCCCCTGGACAAACCCCTGATGCCTTCAGGGCAACATAGAGTGCCGAGGTGCCGCTATTGACGCAAACGCCATAGTTCGCTCCTTGGAATTTAGCGAACTGCTGGGCAAATTCAGGAACCTTTGTCCCACCGACCCCCCATTGTCCACTTTTGTAGATAGTTTCAAATGCTTCCAGATCCGCCGGATCAAACGTGGGCCATTCTGGGAATCCAGCGGTTCGGACAGGTTCGCCTCCGTTTATTGCTAATGTTGCCATATTTTTAATTTTCCTTGCGGTTCGGTGAGGCGAGTTGAATGAACTACGTGCCTCTCCGTATATCCGCCTGCGCCGTTGTTGCAGGCTATCGTTTTCGCGTTCAAGACGATAAGGTCTCTACATAATTCTGCAGATCTGGAAACTCCGCTCTACGCATTACTTCTTGTAAACGACTCTCCAAATGACCAGATTCAACCTCAGCGATTAATGACTTCAGGGCACCCCGAGTTTCTTTTTCCAATTCAGTGTTAATTATACCCTCTTGAACCGCAACTTCAAA
>JAPOOP010000211.1 GCA_026713385.1 Candidatus Poribacteria bacterium
CAACCATGTTAATTGCGTCATGTTTGTAAGCGGGGTGATGTCGCTCACGTTGTTATCATCGAGTATCAACTCCTTCAGGTTTTTCAGGTTAGTCAACGGACGGATGTCCCTAATTTGATTCTCCCGCAGCTCCAGTGATCTCAATCGCGTCGCATGTTCCAGTCCCGTGAGATTTTTGATCTGGCTTTTTCTGGCATCCAATTCTGTGAGTCCCTGCATCCATTGCTGGGTGATCGCAGCATTTGTCCCTAAACCTAACGCGTTTCGCACGGCGGCGGCTAAATTCTGATCGGGTACAGACACATACGTTGGAGGGGGGAGAAGATGGACAAAATTGATTGGAAATGTCTGCCGCTTCATGCCGCCGTTTTTATCAATCACTTGAAGTGTTACTTCATTCTGAGATGGATCGACTAACTCACTTGTAACAAATTCAATCGTGTCGCTTTCAGCATCTAATACGTGACACCCATCTAACTTAAAGTCATTGGCAGGATCCGCAAGTGTTGGCTTGAGATATAACATCGCTTGATGTAGACCCCCGGCAGCGGCGACTTCAAAACGCAGACGAATGCCATTTGGGGGGGCAGCGGTGGGTGCAAGCATCTGAATCTTTGCATCTCTATTGACTTGGGCTGGAGTATTATTGAAGAAACCGTGTGCATCCAACCACTCCGCAGCACATTTAGAAATACGGTTTTGATTTGACCCATAAGACATAATATATGCATCATCGCGGAAATCATGCTCCAACGCGAACGCATGCCCCAATTCGTGAGCAGCAAGGGCAAGGTTAAAACAATGACCCGAGGCAGGCATAAGAAACCCCTTTACACGCTGTTCGTAATAGCCTTTTGCTGCCCCGCACGACCCCCCATCCAGCCTTTCGTTGCTTATATCTATCGCAACGAAATGGATCCGCTGTGACGTACCAAACGTATCCCTAAGCTCCTGCCAGACTTTGTTAATCGTGTCTTGATGGTAATGGGTATCATTCGACCTTCCATTAACCTGAAGCACCAGAGGTTCTCCGGTGATATCCGTCTCGATCGTAAAGGTTTTTCTGCCAAATCCATGACCTTCCATCTCGTCAGCATAGAACTGCTGGGCATCTTTAATCAATTGCCGGAGTGCTTTGACTCTATCGGGTCGGGGACTACGGTCGCGAGGGAGAAAGTAGATGAGTCGAACCATCTGGTTGCCAGGTGTTGAAATCTCTTGAGCGAGGGATTCTGGCACACTCACGAGTGTTATAAAGGTGATTGTGATTAGAGAAAAGAATAAGCTGCTTTTCATGGTTTTGTTCGCCTTTTCAAGTGTTATCCGATTTTGATGATGTTTGCGGTTGTCGGTTCGTCTCGTCGCTTCGAGAGGTCGTAGCCGCGGAGTGCGAGCTCTAAAAAGAGGGTTTCGTCTGCGGTCGTCTTGAGTTCTGCGCCTAAGAGTTGCGCGGAACGTGACGAAAAGGCTGTTAAGTCGATCTTGAATTTTTTAGTCAAGTTCCAATTCATCAATGACTCCGTTCGGAGGATGGCGACGAAGATGGTCGGTCTCCATCTCACGTGCTGCCGAAAGAACGCCGGGAAGTGCTTGGAGTCCGCTCAGCAATGGATATGGGTCAACATCTACACCGAGGTATATTTTCTGTACAGAATATCCACTTCTCATATAATATGTCTCTACGACACTTGCGGTATAACCTTCCTCAATGAGAAATTGATTCACATCTATTGGCACTCGCGACTCAGGAATGATCTCAGAATAGAGAATATACACAATACCCGTATCATTACCAAAACCAAAGAGATCCATACCCGAACACCCCACAATCACAAAGAGCGGCAATACGACAAACATTTTTAATGCCTGTTTTTCGCGCCTATATTTTTCAGGGGGGATTGCGGTGGTCTCGGTGTCAGCCGATTTTGATGATGTGCTACTCATATGCAACTTTCCGATCGGGGTGTGTCAAGTTTTCAATAGCGACTGCATTATAGTCAGCGACGCTGTATGTGAATGGATCACGACCTCTACCACCCGGCTCTGTCTTCTCAAGTAGCTGAGTTTTCTCCTTTATCTCGATAAGGATCTCATCTGGCTCACCAGTTCTCCCTTGGCTGCGG
>JAPOOP010000210.1 GCA_026713385.1 Candidatus Poribacteria bacterium
AACGCATCAATACAAATGGTCGGATAATTTTCTCACCTTCCTTAGTTTTGTCGGGATGTCTATACCGGCGTTTCTCTTGGCACTATCTCTGATGGTCTTTGCGTTTGACATCTTCGGCGTTCCGCTGTTTGGACTGTTCTCTGCTTACTATGAAGGCGCGCCATGGACTTGGGGCAAACTGACCGACCTGTTCAAGCACCTCTGGATCCCTGTTATCGTCGTCGGGATTAACGGGACTGCAAGTTTGATGCGAATCATGCGGGGCAACCTTCTTGATGTTCTCGGTCAGCCTTTCGTCCAAACAGCGAGAGCGAAAGGGCTTAAAGAGATCGTTGTGGTGAGTAAGCATGCAGTCCGAATTGCAATCAATCCGCTCATCAGCATTTTGGGGATGAGTCTACCCGGTATTCTCTCCGGTTCAGCGATCGTCTCAATTGTCTTGGGATTACCGACAGTCGGCCCGATTCTCTTACGCAGTTTGTTGAACGAGGACATCTATCTCGCGGGGACGTTGATTATGATGCTGAGCCTACTTTTGGTTATCGGCAACCTACTCGCAGACATAGCCCTCGCTTGGGTAGATCCAAGGATTCGTTATCAGTGACACCGCGCTAAAGCGCGATGCTTGTGCGAAGCGTATGCTGAACGTCCAATCCACAAGGTAAATCACTGACTAGAGTAAAATATCGCGTATCTGGTGGTAGCACACCATAGGATGGTATAGATGCTCCCCAAGTCCATATCCGCTCCGATACGTGATCTCGATGGGGTAATACATACCCTGAAAAGGAGTTGCTACAAACATTGTTTGTTCCAGTTACAACGAAAGACGGTGAACAGTTGATGCCAACAACACCGCCTGTTGCAAGACATCTCATCAATATCCGCGATGCAACACCATATTGGAAAAATGGTGTGTTTTGTATTAGACTAAACCGAGAACCCTCAGGTCGATACAAACAGGATATCGCTGTTGGTGTTGACCCGGGTAGTAAAAAGGAAGGGTTTACCGTCAAAAGCAAGTCACACACTTATCTGAATGTGCAATCCGATGCGAAAACGACCGTTGGAAGGAAGATTGAGAAGCGTCGCGAGTTACGTAAAGGTAGGCGTAGTCGCAGGTGTCCAAATCGAAAGAACCGTATGAATCGCTTGGCTAATAAAGCGCGTATTCCTGCCGGAACGCGTGCGAGGTGGGCGTGGAAACTTCGAGTATTAGATTGGCTGTCAAAACTCTATCCGATCACACATATC
Source organism: Candidatus Poribacteria bacterium (assembly GCA_026713385.1). Taxonomy (GTDB): domain Bacteria; phylum Poribacteria; class WGA-4E; order WGA-4E; family WGA-3G; genus WGA-3G. Next base: position 1,255 of record JAPOOP010000210.1, read on the forward strand.
TGTGTTGAGGACATCAAAGCGAGATCAATAGATCGTGCGCGAAGGTGGAATCAATCTTTTTCTCCTTTAGAGGTTGGCAAAGAGTGGTTCTACAATGAAATTCGTAAGAGATGGGAATTTATCGCTCTTCAAGGATGGCAGACCAAGGAACTGCGTGATAGACTTGGTTTGAAAAAGTCATCCAATAAACTCGTAGAATCTTTTGACGCGCATTGCGTTGATAGTTGGTGCCTTGCATATCATACGGTCGGTGGTGATGATGTTGTGGACAACAAGAACATTTTCTGTATATCACCGATAGAGATACATCGCCGATCGTTACATAGACAGAACCCACAAAAAGGTGGCAAACGCCCACGATATGGTGGGACAACTTGGAATGGTGTTGTCAAGAATACGCTCGTCAAACATATGAAATATGGATTGACACGTATAAGTGGATTTGGTAAAACTGGTATTTCTCTGTATTCACTTGAAGGGAAACGGATTTGTCAAAACGCAAAATATACGGATTTTAAGATACTAACACGATTGAACTTTAACTATAAGGATAGTCTGGAAACCTCCTCTTAAAAATCGAGGTTTTCAGACTGAAGACTTGATGGATAAAGTACAGAGCACTCCTGATCAGTCAATTGAAATAGGACAGCTGAGTTATCGCCAACTGATATGGCGACGGTTTCGCAAAAATCGGATGGGTGTTATTGCCGGGGCACTCTTGCTCATCTTCTACATGCTCGCCATCGGCGCAGACTTCTTCGCGCCCTATCACTACAACGAAATTAACATGCGGCTGCGGCACGTACCACCCCAACGTCTCCATTTCTCGGTCCAAGATGGATTCTATGTCCACGGATTAAAATCCGTCCGTAACTCAGACACGCTTGAGTTAGAATTCACCAAAGACTTAGCGCAGCGTCATCCTGTTGAATTCTTTTTTCGGGATGCGGACGGCAGACGACATCTGTTTAGTTCCGCGGGTCCCATGTTCCTGTTAGGCACTGATCGGATGGGGCGCGATCTGCTTTCACGTATCATGTACGGGGCGCGCGTCTCAATGACACTCGGTTTAGTGGGTGTTTTTCTGAGCATTATTCTCGGTTCTATCCTCGGCACTGTATCTGGATACTGGGGCGGATGGGTAGACAACCTCATC
>JAPOOP010000607.1 GCA_026713385.1 Candidatus Poribacteria bacterium
CCCACAAAAAATTTGACTTCTAATTCGGCACGGTATATAATCGTTTCCGTGACAAAACGGTTCTCTCATAATCATCTCGTTTTCGGTTTCTCGTAGTTCAGAGCAACAGAATAGCGGAGGATATGGAAATGGCAAAATTACGCGTAGGTGTTATCGGTTGTAGCGGTATCGGCACGACTCACGTATCGGGATTAGTGGATATGCAGAATGTCGAATTAGCCGCTGGCTGCGATTTTGTTCAAAGTACATTGGATGCGTTCAAGGAAAAATATCAGGACACCTGGGGCAACATCGCCCTGTATACCAACCACCAAGAGATGCTTGCTGCCGAGAATTTGGACATTGTAACGGTCGCGACATCCGACCATCGGCACGCCGACCTTGTTGTTGACGCGGCGAACGCTGGTGTAAAGGGTATTTTCTGTGAAAAACCGATGGCAACGAGCATCAAAGATGCGAACAGAATGCTGGAAGCAACGGAACGGAACGGAACGATTCTGTCTATTGACCACACTCGTCGGTGGCAGCCTTTGTGGCGGCATACCAGAGATGTTGTCGTCGGTGGTGGACGCATTGGGGATGTCCAGTATGTTATCGGTACGTTGAGTGGCGGCCGAGCGATGCTCTTCCGCAATGGGACACACCTTGTTGATGCTATCTGCTACTTCGCTGACTCAGATCCAGAGTGGGTCTCAGCCGAGTTAGAGGAGGGCTACGAGGACTATAACGAGTATAAAGGCGATGGTGGACACGTTCCCGCAACCGAACCATCTGCACATGGATATATCCACTTCGCGAACGGTGTGCGCGGCTATTATGCTGGCGGTCCAAAAACGACCCTCTCCGGATTCCGCGTGGAGATTGTCGGAACCAACGGCTATATTCTCATCAGTGACAAGGGAGCAACACTCCATCAGGACGATGTTGTTGAGACGATTGAGGCACCAACGTGGGACATTACCGGTATTCCTGCGGGTCCCCGAGAGTTGGTAGGTCTTATCACAGAGGGTGGGGAACCCGTCTCACCTGGCACTGAGGGATATAAGGTTGTCCAGATTATCATTGGCTTCTTAACCTCGCAGCAGCGTGACAATGGGAAAGTCAAGCTACCGTTGTCTGGCGATTAGTCTTTGTCGCTTTTCAAAACGATTGCATTTTCAGGAGTCCACTGCAGATAAACTGTATCACCGCGTTGGAAGCGATGTCCATCTGTCCTGCCAGTGTTCTGTTGGTGGACAATGAACGGGGCTGGGTAGTCGGTTTGCACGGTGTATTGAAGCGTCGTGCCGAGGTAACTTTCGTCCTGAATCTCGCCGCGTAAGAGGTTCGCAACATCAGAGGTGGGTGTCATCTTCAGAGCGATGCGTTCTGGGCGGACAGCAACAGTGACAGGCGTGTTCGGAGGGATATTGTCGTTCGGTGTACTGACAATCTTGAGGGGTGGCTCCGTCGTCAGCGAAATTTCATTTTTGCTGATGAGTGTTCCTTCAAGAAAGTTGGAAGTCCCGATAAAATCTGCGACAAAACGGCTCTGTGGCAAATCATAGATTTCGGACGGCGTTCCAACCTGAAGGATTTTTCCATCGTTCATCACCGCAATCCGATCAGACAGTGCCAGTGCTTCTCCTTGGTCATGCGTGACGTAGACGAAGGTGATATCGACTTTGCGCTGCAACGCTTTTAGTTCTAATTGCATCTGTTTTCGGAGTTTCAGATCGAGTGCTGAGAGCGGTTCATCTAACAGCAAGATGGTAGGTTCATTGATTAACGCGCGCGCGAGTGCTACACGTTGCCTTTCGCCACCAGAAAGTTCGCTCGGTTTCCGATCGCTGTAACCCGGCAGCTGAATTAAATCTAATGAACGTTCAACGGCATCAGAGATTTC
>JAPOOP010000301.1 GCA_026713385.1 Candidatus Poribacteria bacterium
CTCCAGCAGTGGATTTACATCCGTCTCATAGGCGCGTTGGAGGATGGATTCCGCTTCGACCAAATCGGCGGCATCCTGCGCGGCGGCGAGTGCCTCTCGATCAACGAGCAGTGCCTTCGTGTATGCCTTTTGCAGATTGCAGACGGATTGGATACTCGCTTCTACCTTTGGCTTCAGATTATGGCTCTGGTCAATCATGTAAGCGATGTCAGTTTCTGTGTCAGGATCGAGTTCAGCGGCGACCAGTTCGGTATAAATCAGAAAGACTTCCTGTGGATTGATAGAGCCGACTGTCAGATCGTCGTCAGCGTATTTCCGGCAGTTGAAGTGGAACCCACCGAGTTTCCCTTCATCAATCAGATAGGCGACAATGAACTCAATATTCGTACCTTGTGGGTGATGCCCCAAGTCAATGAGGACTTGCGCCTTCTCACCGAGTTTCTTTGACAGGAGATAGGCGGTGCCCCAGTCGGGGAGATCGGTATGGTAGAATGCGGGTTCAAAGAACTTATACTCGATAAGCATACGCGTTGCATCGGGGAGCGCGTCGTAGACCTCGGTTAATGCCGTTTCCATCCACTGTTTGCGTTTCCTGAAGTTTGCCTGTCCCGGAAAGTTAGTCCCGTCTGCGAACCACAAACTGAGCAGATCGGAGCCTGTTTTCTCCATAATGTCAGCGCACTCCAGCATGTGATCGATTGCGAGTCGACGAATAGTGGCATCCGGATTACAGACGCTTCCGAGCTTATACGCCTGATCTTGGAAGACGTTCGGGTTGATTGCCCCGATGCCGATACCGACATCCGCGGCATACTGTTTCAATGCGCCCCAATCGTCAGTTTTGTCCCACGGGATGTGGAGTGCGACGGTGGGGGCGATACCAGTGAAACGATGGACAGTGGCTGCGTCTTCCAGACGTTCGGCAGCATTTCGCGCGGCACCGGGTTGTTCAAAGACTCCGAACCGAGTGCCGGAATTACCGTAACCCCATGATGGCGTTTCGATGTGCTGTTCCTTGAGTTGGGCTTTGATAGCCTCTACCTGAATTCCCTGTTTCTCTAATGTTTCAGCTAAGAGATCATAAGCGAGATTGCTCATTCTGCTTTTCCTTTCTTGAGAAGTGGTCGTCGGTTGTTAGTTCCTGAAAGATTTGTACAAGTTTTTCCTGTGTAGCGTTTGGATCTTCAATGATGATACGTGCACCACCGATAACATCCATGAATCCCAGTTCACGCGGATATCGGGGGACAACGTGCAGATGGAAGTGTGGGATGCTTGCACCCGAGGCATCACCCATGTTATAACCAACGTTGTAGCCGCGTGGCTGATAGGCGCATGTCAGTACCTCGAAACAGAGGCATTGGAGTTCGTGAAGATCGCAAACCTCTTCCTGATTCAACTCCCGTACGTCAAGTACATGCCGATTCGGAAAAATTAAGAGGTGTCCCGGACTGTAAGGATAGAGATTAAGCGAGATGGTAAAACGTTCGGTTCGATGGACCTCAAGCCTTTGCACTTTATCGTTTTTCTCGACAATCGCACACAGGATACACGGTACATCTGGACGGTTTTTTCCTTTCGCATAAGGCATTTTGTTCGGGACGAAGAGGTTATGTCGCATAAAGAGGTTTCCTATTTCTTTTATAGCACGCTGTGATATATAA
>JAPOOP010000209.1 GCA_026713385.1 Candidatus Poribacteria bacterium
TATAGGTATTGTTGGCACGTTGTTCCTCTATTTCATTACATGGGACTGTTTGCGTCCAAAATCTGTCGCCCGCGATGTACTCGGTGCGACACGCGCTGCGACTGGTTTCCTCTTTATCGCCATCATCACCGTACTTCTCGGCGAGTTCTGTAGTCGATTGTTGTTTCTGGAAATGCGGTTTATCTTCTAAAAACAAACCTACTGTAGGATTTAGAGTAAAACTTGAAAGGATATAAACATTTCAAGGCGCGTCGCGAGATAAAATCCCAAAAGCGTCAAGACTTCTTTTTTCAACTGCACAAACCTACAATAACTCAGTAGATGTGGGAACTCGGCGCGCCAATAAACGCAGACATGTTTGAGATAAAAGTGCTTAAACGTCCGATAGTTGCTTTGATGGAACGCGATCAGGAGCGTCATCACCTCGCTCGGATGCAACCGTCTCGGACGTCCACGGGGTTCAGAACCTACCTCCCTCGGAAGACAGTGTTCGCAGATATGTGCCTCATATTTAAGAAATAAAGTCGTCTATTTCGCAGAAAAGTGATACAATACTCATTGGAGAACTCCTTTTGGGTTGAAGGGTTGATACCTTCATTATACCAAAAGGGTTCTCTTTATTAAAAAAATTAGTCAAATATTTATCAAACTCACGTTAGGATTGAAGAAAGATGAAAATTTTGATACAGTTATTCATTCTCTGTCTTTTGTCTCCCGCGTGGAGTGACATTCAATTTGAAGAGGGGTCCCAACAAGCCGGAATTACGCGAGTTGGCGAAAGTTGGGGGAATGCTTGGGGCGATTTTGATGGTGACGGATATCTTGATCTTTGGTGTACTAACCATAGACATAAGCCCAGTCTTTATCGGAATAACAGGGATGGTACATTTTCTGATATTATTGATGAAGTTTGGGATGCAAATCCTGATTCGGACACGCATGGAGCAGCATGGGCAGATTTCGACAATGACGGTGACCAAGACCTCATTGTCTTATCGGGCAGTGGTGGCGGCATTAGTCCCAGAACACATAGGAATCAGGCTAACCATTTCTACCTAAATGAAAACGGAAGATTGGTGGAGTGTGCCGCAAATCTTGGTGTTGATTACCCACTTTTGCGCGGCAGAACCCCTCTCTGGCTTGATTGGGATCGGGATGGGATGCTTGATGTGATAGTGACTGGCGTTGCTCGAAGAGATGCAGGAGGCACACTTGTTCAATCTACTCTCTTTGGTCAAAAAAATGGAAGATTCGAGAATGCAAATAGTGTATCCGGATTTCTTGTTAACAAGAGTGTGGAATTTGCACAACTTGCAGGTATCACGCATACGGTAAATTTACATCTTGTTCTAGGATCTCACTCACACACATATCCGATCGCTATCTACGATACATCCGATATACCTTTTCAGGATGTAACAGACAGTGTTGGTATTCGTGGTGGTTTTGTTGTCCAAGACGCTGCAATTGCAGACATGAACGGAGATCTGTTACCGGATATTTTCCTTGCACGCAGTGTTTATCCATCTCATGTTAGTCAGCCAAATGCGCGCAGATTGGAGTTGTATATTCAAAGCACCTTGGGCGTGCTTTCTCACCCTCTCTTTATGGAAAAGGGGGTTTCTTTCAAGACAGAAGGTGAGGTTTATTTCGAGATTTACTCGGAATGGGGCCCCCAGCGTAATCTTCTTAGAATTGGAGAGGATGGACACGAGGTTGCGGTGTTTGATGGCGGCGAGTTTGTAAGACCTATGCCAAATCTTAAGGCTGCCTCCTTCAAAATCAGGCTATCGCCTGATGATCCGAGGGTTTTGGGTCTCAAGGAACATCCTGAGAATGACAGGTTCGGAATTTATATCGGATATGATCCTAATACAAAGAAATGGGCTCTTGTCTATCACGGACTTCCGGCCACAACAGTAGTTGAGGCAACCGAGTCTATAGCAGATGTGGAATCCATTAATTTCTTTCCGTCCGTAGACATTCGTGCAGATCTTTTAATGAACAACGGAACCGGTTTTGAGCCACTGCTGATTGGTGGGGCCGGACCCTTCCCGGACTGTCACTCTGTGGTTGCTGGTGATTTTGATAACGATATGGACATAGATCTCTATCTCGTTCGTTCAAGCACTGCCGAAAATCTTCCGAACCATCTTTATGAAAATAAAGGTGACGGAACTTTTGTCTATATACTGAATGCCGGTGGAGCATCCGGTAGTAGGATTGGAAGGGGTCAAAGTGTTACCATGGCCGACTATGACAGAGATGGGTACCTTGATCTGTGGGTTACCAACGGAAGAGGCGTATACCCTTTTAACGATGGTCCTGATCAACTTTTTCGCAACCTTGGCGGCAACAATAACTGGATCCAAATTGATTTAGAGGGAACCATTTCTAATCGTGACGGTATCGGCGCAAGGGTTTTTGCCACAACGCCCGACGGAAAAACACAACTGCGCGAAAATGGAGGAGGTATTCACTGGGCACAACAAGATCAGAAACGGATACACTTCGGACTTGCCCGGAATGAAAAAGTCAGTAATCTGACCATCCATTGGCCGAGTGGTATTGTTCAAAAGTTGAAGGATGTAAGGGTGAACCAAGTGTTGAACATCGTTGAAGCGGATACGCCAGTATCTCTCCTCGGTGATGTCAATTCGGATGGAGCGGTGAATATCCTTGATCTCGTTGTTGTAGTGAAGCACCTTGGTGTGAGTCCACCTACAGATAAAAGGGCTGATGTCAATGGAGATGACGAAGTGAATATCTTAGACCTTGTTGCGATTGCAAATTTAATGAAAGAGACTACAAAGGTTCCTTAGAGTCGGTTTTTTGACCCTATCTGAATAAAAACTGATGTTTTTACCCCCGTATTCCCCCGATTATAATCCTGTTGACATGATTTTGCTAATATTAAACGAAAACGCGAATATTACCCAGAAAAGTCCTCAGATGTATAAGTAATTCTAAAATCTACCATAGTTTTCCATTTTTACGAAGATTTTGAACCCCCCGACCCGGTAGGTGCGGTTTCCTAACCGCACCGGATCCGCTCAAAGTCCGTAATTTCTTAAAACTAAATGCCCCTACACTTAACTTAAATTGCATTGTAAATTAAATACAGATATGATAAACTAAGACTATATTCAACTTGAAGGAGGCGTATAATGCAATCCCAAATTTTCTATGAACCCGAATCAATGAGCCTTGAAGATCGGCCCGTGCCAGCAGCCGGGGACAACGACCTGCTCGTTCAAGTCCGTTCGGTAGGTATCTGTGGTTCGGACGTAGCCTATTATTTCGGCAATAGTTCGCTTGAAACCGACGACGGGAAAGGACCCCTTATCCTTGGACACGAATTCACGGGTGAAGTCGTCGAAGTTGGCA
>JAPOOP010000207.1 GCA_026713385.1 Candidatus Poribacteria bacterium
GGGTTTTCAAAGGAACTGACAGAAACCGTCTTCCCGCTCTCTAAATCAACCAGATTCGCTACCACTGTCGTTGTCCCAATATCTAAGGCGAGTCCATAAAGATGCCCGCGGTAACGGTCAATAGGCTCATTATTGTAAGAGACAACCCCATCGCGATGGGTAACTCGTGGGTTTAGTTCCGATGTACCGTCAGTCGTCGTGATAGCATGCGTCAAGATTCTGGGTGTGCGTCGAAGGGGTGCGAACTCAATGTCTTTGTCAATGTCAAGAACAATCGCTTGGCAGGCGAGACGGTAGTTATCCCCGAGGAAGGCTTCTGCTTCATTTGGAGGTCGGAGACTGTCCATACCACGCTTAATCTCAACGATACATTCGTGGCACTGCCCGGTTCGGAAACAGGAGGTCGGGACTTGGACGGTTAAATCGTCTGCGTAGTCAAAAATAGTTTTTCCAGGGGTGAGTTGATAGACTTTTTCGTCGCATGTAATCGTGCCAGTGCTATGCGATTCTTCCGTTTGGTCAGGAGCGTCAGTCTCCCACGCGCTGCGATAATCCAACTTATCGTCTCCGACGCACAAAAGCCCGGTCCCTTCATCAATCTTTCGCTGATTTCGGCAACCGAACTTCGCTGTACAGTGGTCAAAGCGATTTTTGTAGGGACACCGATACGTCGCTTGTTCATCGGCGTGTACAACCAAATTTTCAAAAATTTGTGTAATTTTACTGAGTCGTTTCTCGTATTCGACTTTGTCTATTTTTTTCAATTTTCTAATTTTCCTTGCGGTTAAACAACAGGAGACTTGGCATTTGGTATCCTTTTCTTAAATCCGTCTTCCACTTCGTTCCAGACTGTAGGCTTAGACTGAGAAAGAGATTCTATTTTCTAATTTTCTTTACGGTTCGGTCAGGCATGTTTTGCGAAGTGTTACCACTCTTCGTCCGTTGCCTCAAGAAATTGCTTGGCGAGTGCAACGCATTCCAGGGCATCTTTGCCATACCCATCAGCCCCCATATCATCGGCAAATGTCTGTGTAACCGGGGCACCCCCTACCATAATCTTGACTTCTTCCCGCAAGTCTTCGTCAATAAAAGCATCAATTGTTTTCCCCATGTTCGGCATTGTCGTCGTTAGGAGTGCCGACATCCCCAAGATCGGTGCTTCATATTCCTCAACGGCTCCAATAAACTCATCCTCAGAAGTATCAACTCCTAAGTCATGAACCACAAAACCTGCCCCGCGCAACATCATGATGCACAAATTTTTGCCAATATCGTGTAGGTCACCCTTGACGGTACCCATAATCACTGTGCCGATCGGCTCGATACCTGCGTCTGAAAGAATTGGTTCAATATGTGCCATTCCGGCTTTCATTGCCCTGGCACACGCTAAGACTTCTGGCACAAAAATGAAGTTTTCGCGAAACTTGATACCAACGATCCCCATCGCGGCGATGAGTCCGTCATCCATAATCTCTAACGCTTCTGTGCCTTCTTCGAGAGCAGTTTCGGTCAATTCATCAACGGTGTGATGGTCGCCGTCAATAAGTGCAGCAGCGATGGTTTGCATAGCAGGGGTCGCCTGTGCAAACATCTCAATGGTACGTTCTATCTCATTGGGTTCCTCAAGGAACTCTTCGATCTCTTCTCGGATAAATTCGTTTGTGATGTCATTAATAGATGCCACGAGTTTTGAAGCCTCCTCAAAGATGCAATGATACCACACCCAAAAAAAAATAACAAATGAATTTTGGAATGGACGGCTCCCATTTCCAGCGAGGGAACATAAAGGACACTGTAATAACTATAGTTCTGATATAAATTTAATAGGCGCGCTTTGAAAGCGCGCCTATCAACGAAAGGCTATTAACGAATTGCGTCAGTGCCACCTAATTTTTCTCTCGGTACTCTTGCAAAAGGGCGTTAATCTTGTCAAGAAACGCTTGCGAGTAAATCTCACCGACGAGTGCTTTGTGGGTTTCTGTGGCAATGGCATCCCACGCTTCCCGAGAATCATCCTCGAATTCAACGACTTGAATGCCTGCTTTCTTTTGCAGGGCATCAAGTGCCCTTTCATTATCCTTGCGAATATCTTGAATTAAATCGTCCTGATGCGCGTCCGCAATTTCACGCAAAACCTTCTGCTGCTCCGGGGAAAGCTGCTCAAACTTTTCCTTTGTCATGACTGTTGCACCCACACCAACACTGACAGGAAGATCCGTCATATATTTGAATTTATCGTGCCATTGCAGGGCAACAGTGACATAAGGCGATGCAGTTAGGGTATTGATTTGCCCCGAATAGAGCGAAGGTAGGACCTGTGTAACCTCTCTCGGTACAGTCGCGATCTCGGCGTTTTTGTAAAACGTAAGCCCAATTTTGTCGCTCGTACGAGCCCACATCTTGACGTTTGGGGACTGAAGGTCGGCAATAGTGCGGATAGGTTCATTACTGAATATATAATAAAAGCCGATGTCTCCCATACCGAGTAGAACATACCCGGCATCCATAAATGCTTTGTCAAGATCTGTCCGGAGGTAGTCACGGACATAGTCAAGTTCTTCGTAAGTTCTGAACATTCGAGGCAATTGAAAGATCAGGACCTCTTCTTGTATCTCGCCAAGCCCCGTAGCGGTCATGGCACCTGCGTGAATCAATCCTGCGCGCATCTTGCGGATAACATCAAGTTCATCTCCCTGAACCCCATTCGGATAGATACGAAGGCGAATTTCGCCATCTGTTTTAGAGCGAATTTCTTTCCCCATCGCCTCAAAATTATTCATCCATGTGGAACCCTTTGGTGCGAGCGTTGCGAACTTAATAGATTCAGCATTGAGATGCGCTACGGGTAGACAGAACATCCCTAAAATCAATAGAAACACGCCTGCTAATTTAAAAAGGGAATCGGGGTTAAAAACCCCTCCTACACAGAGGGAATCGGGGTTAAAAACCCCTCCTACATAGTCTGTTTTTTCGTTCTTCATTACTGAGTATCTCCTTCCTCCATTTCTGGATCAAAAAGGTCATCAACCTGGTCGAGCAAGCGTTTGGCACGCGATTTCGCCAACGAAGTCGCGGCTTCCTCCTCAGGATAAATGTCCGATGGTGCGTCAAGAATTTCTTGTAACGCCTGCTTGAAAAGCGTCACATCCTGTTTCGGATAAGCATAGTAACGTGCGAGATAGAGTTTGCTCATCAAAAACTTGCCATCATTGATTCGATCTACATGCGCAATGTGTTCCTTTGCTTTGTCTGGGTCTCCACCGATTGATGGCGCGCGGTCGCCGTAATAGACGGCATAAAACAGATGTGCGCTACCGAAGTAGAAAGTTTCGTTCAATTCGAGCACACGCCCCATCATTAATTCCACCCGCGCCAAGTCAATCACTTGCATCGGGTCATCTTTCTGGAGACTAATGCCGCGTGCTATCGAATAAGCCGCCCAAAACAGCGGTTCAACATCCTTCGGTTTCAACTTCTGAAGTGCTTTTTCAAACACAGCAATATCGACAGTTCTTACCTCTTTGAAGGTTTTATCGGACTTCGCCAGGGCCTTGATCGCGTATCCTTCAGAACGTTTATAGTAGTCAATCGCACGTGCGTGCATCTCTTCCGCAGTCTCATAGTCGCCTGCTATTTCAGCCTCCTCCATCTTATCCTCAATAAAGCCTGCATAGGATGAATATGCCCGAGCCGTCTTAACGATGAGATTCTTACTCCCAATTTTAGATAGGTTTTCAAGCGTGCCGATGTTCCCCTCAAGGGTGGCTTCTACCACAGCGAGGTCGCCTTCCCCTTGAATGCTTGCCAGTTTGGCAAGACCACATCCACCTAAGAGTATTGGGAGGAACAATAAAAGAAATATACGAAAATAAAATTTGCTGTATATCATCGGTCTAAATTTACCTCCTTAGCGTTGTTAGTTTTAATAGTTGTCGGTGCGGTTTTTCTCCGAAAAACCTTTCAGTTTGCCTCGCCGTGAGAAAAGGGCAGAAGCGCGATTGTTCCATCAACGGATCCTTCAGGGGTCTCAATTTGGACACGGCTGCCTGCTTCAGTAACTTCCCTCCGAACGTAACCGAGAGCAACCGATTTCTCCAGAGTCGGGGCAAAGGTAGCACTCGTAACCCAACCCACTTCTTTATCCCCTTTGAAAACCGGCGCGCCTCCACGAAGGATACAGCATTCCTGTGACATTGAATCAGAATCAACTTCAATACCGCGTAAAAGACGATTTGGGTGACCTCGATACTTCATACGCGCGACAATTTCTTGTCCAATATAACATCCCTTCTCAAAATCAATAGCGTTTTCTAATTCAGCCTCAAGCGGGATAACAGCATCTGTCAACTCTGCTCCGTATCTCGGCACGCCTGCTTCAATACGGAGCGACTCAAGGGCATCCCAACCGATCGGTTGAATGTCAAAGTGTGCCCCTTCAGCCATTAATGTCTCCCAAAGCGAAACTAATTCCTCAGCAGCGGTATAAAGCGTCCAGCCCATCTCGCCGGTGTCATCTGTTCTTACACAGACAATTGTGTGTTTAAAAAGTGAATCAGCTTCACGAGAGCAGTTATACCGCTTTGGCAGTGCGGCAAGCTCATTTATGCCGAGCACAGATTGAACAAGATCCGTCGACTTTGGACCGTGGACAGCAATCGCTCCAGTCTCAGCGGTTACATCGGAAAGCTCAACATCGTCAGCGATGATGTACTTATCCAACTCGTTGAAAAGGCTTTCTGTGGTCTCAGGCGCGGCGTCAATACGGATTGCGTCCTCAAGAACAGCGATACTCAAATCGGCGATAATTTTGCCACGATGCGTTAGGAGCATGGCGTAAGTGCCTTCGCCAGTTGAGAGGCTTTCAACATCATTGGAGATAATACGATGTAGAAATTTTGCTCGGTCTTCACCGGTTAACTGATATCGACCTCGATAAGACACGTCAGCAATACCGACACTATTTCTGACAGCATGATGTTCGGAAACAGCATCTGTGAATTCGGTCGCGATATTCCAATCTAAATGCTTTTTTGCGAACGCTGCACCGAACTGTTCATGGATGGGATAGAGTGGTGTTGTTTTCATTATTTTTTAATTTTCCTTGCGATTCGGTCAGGTAGGTTGGATAAATGACGTTCCTCGACGTACATCCAGCCCCGCCCGTTGGTTGGGCTTACGTTTTTCTAATTTTTCTGCTGGTATTTTCTGTCCTTAAAACATGCGATCCAAGCGCAAAATGACGATCGGATTTCGTAAGGAGAAAGATGAATTCAGTGGTTCTGCTACCTCAAGCGCAAGGCTCCATGGTGGCGAATTTCCGAACGGATCCCAAAAAACGGAGCATCCAATCCCAACAGACGTCTTCAACCGTGTCATAATATTTTCAAAATCAGAAAAGGGGGTATCGTCATACCACCATATACTACCCGCATCCAAGAAACAACTGAGTGTCCACCCAAGTACACCATCTTGTTCGTTGGGAATTGTTTCTTTGATGAGCCGATACTCAAGGTTAAGTAGGAGCCGATTATCCCCGGCGAATACATTAGAATCGTGACCGCGTACGGTATTACCACCCCCAAGGTGAAGGAGCCGTTGCCTTGGCAAGGAAGCATCAGAAAAATCACCCGCAATCCGAATATTCAGATGGTGTGAGCCGGACAAAGGTGTGTAGCGTGTCAACTCAAACCGATAGAAATTGAAGGCGTGGTCCCCA
>JAPOOP010000476.1 GCA_026713385.1 Candidatus Poribacteria bacterium
AGGGAGCAACGTTCATGAAACTGTACAACAAACCCACAAACTGCGTCATGGTGGGTATTTATGTTTTATTCATAGGTGTCCTTTGTCGTCCTGTAGCGGCTTACATAGAAGGACCCTGGCTATGGATGATTGCCAGTGGTGGAGATATAGATAGCGATCAATTGGCTGCAGCGAGTAAGGGAAGGCTTACGGAAAACCTTGTCGCTGCATACGGCGTAAACGAAGGCGATACCTTAGGACAGTTGCAATGGACCCGTGGGAATATCTTCCCGGAGATTGATTGCTTATTCTGGCGTTGGGGCTGCTATTCAGATAACGTTAACAATGTTATTAATAGGATAGGGTTGAGCAACAATCGGGGGTTGAATTACCACTCGGCGTACGCCTTAATTAATATCTTCTCCCCGAAAGCCCGAAAAAACGTTGCGATGGGGGTTGGCAGTGACGACTCCGTCAAGGTTTGGCTTAACGGTGAAATCGTTCACGTAAACAAGGTGGATAGACGAACAACTGGCATTCAAGATCTGTTCCGCGTCAATCTGAATGCGGGGAATAATCTCCTACTTGTCAAAGTAAGTGATAACCTATGGAACTGGGGCATGTTCTTTGAGATTTATCTTGAGGCAGGCGATTTCAGCACTGCCCTTCCTGTTGCGACTGCGGATATTTCCCTCGCTGTACATCTATCCCAAAAATACAGGACCACGCTCCAAGACCCCGTGATTCAAGAAGTGCTTCCGAATTTACTGTCACGGCTTCAGGAACCGGAGATACAAGCCCTTTTAACCCCCTTCACGATAGATGCTATTGCTGGGAATCCAGACCTCCTTGCGCAGTTCGGTTTGCCGGATGAAGCGATAACATTTATTAAAGAAAACGCCGGGGTCAGAGTGATGCTCCGGGACCCAGACTTTCAGATACTGTTGCAAAATCCCACTGCTTTATCAGAATTCGCAGCGCTCGTTACCGATGACGAGTCCGTTATACCTCCTGAAAAACGCCCTCTCCGCGCAGATGTTGATGGAAACGGAGTCGTAAATATCCTGGATCTCGTACGCATTACAACACGTTTGGGGCGAACCGGTCCTGACGTAGCAGATGTTAACGGTGACGGTTCCGTTGATATTCGTGATATTGTTTTGGCTGCAGCCTTAATAGGCACGGAGGCAGCTGCCCCTTCTGCTTATACCCTTATAGGAAAAAGACGCGGTCAACCCTTGCTACGTCCTGAAGACATCCAACTCTGGCTAACCCAAATTCAACACCTTGACTTGCGCGACCCGACCTACCAAAGAGGGGTGATAGTCCTAAAGCACCTGATGGAGGCGTTGACACCGAAAAAGACAGGACTTCTGCCCAATTATCCTAATCCGTTCAATCCTGAAACATGGATACCCTATCAGCTCGCCGAAGCAGCAGACGTTATGCTCACTATCCATGCCACCGATGGTCGATTAATTCGGACGCTATCATTCGGGCATCAGTCTGCAGGCATGTATCAGAGCAAAAACCGAGCGGCGTATTGGGATGGTCGGAATGCGTTGGGTGAGCCTGTTGCGAGTGGCATCTATTTCTATACTCTCAAGGTCTCCGGAGAATTCACTGCAACACGGAAGATGTTGATTCGGAAATAAGTTTTCTCTATAGTGATGCTCTCTGATTCTGAGTTAAAATGGACGTGCATGAGACCCTTGAAGAAATACCCAAGCAAAAACCCCCTACATTTTAACGTCTGGCATGCTGTGATTCCGCAGGGGCACGGTATTCAACACTAAGATGTTGGGTCTCCAAACGGATATGCCCTTGAACACGCGAGGTTAGACAACTCTCCAAAGCACCGCTCACCAGTAATGTCCGTTCCGCTGGATACGGAGCGACCCCCGTTTCAAAAAGTTCCTCGATTTTGGCAATCAGACACGCAGAATAGGTGACGTTTGGGGTCGGCGTTAAGAAGAACTGCGTCGATACTGGCACCGGTTCGTCCTTCAGTTTCGCGGCAAAGCAGTAATCTCGTACCGCACCATTGAGCATCAGAAGTGTTGCCTTCAATCCATCGTTATATTCAATGAAATAAGCGGCTGGGTTTTCGACGAGTCGGTAGATTTCACCGTTACGGATCATATCTTGTGTTCTACCGTCTTCATCCGTTAAACCGCACGGCGTATCACTTCTCGAAAGTGCCGCTTCTAACAATTCCATAGACCAGCGCCCATCTTTGCCTGCTTCCCAGACATCATCGCCATCTATTAATTGGACAGCAGCGACCCCGGTTTCGCCACCTTTTCGGCGTTCTACCATACACTGCATCGCCTCCAAGGCATGATAATCCATCGGATCCGAGCCTCCAACGCCAACCATGAGTGCCTCTTCTATCTCACATTCTAACGGGAGTTCGACATCTGGCAATCGCCATGTGACGGGTAGAGACGAACCTGCGAGTACGCCAAAACCGAGGCGATGCCCATCATCCACCATCTCCTTTGCCTTCTCGAAACTATAGGAGAGGTGTTTGTCGTTATAGATAGGCACAGCACGTCCATCTGCCTCAAAGACTTTGACGCACTCTTTGAAGAATTCATACCGCGGATACAGGACCTGATTCATCTCATTGTGCGGATAATCGCCGTGCTCCCCGATGAGTAGCACCGCGTCAACAGCAATCTCATCACCGCCACACCGCAGTGCCTCAGCAATGGTAGGATAGACAGAAAAACCGAACTCTCTGGCACGGTCCAAACTTTGGTCACCTTCCGGCTTCTGATCGACGAACAGTGAGACGACTTTCATATCCGGACGATGCCATCTCCCCTCAGTCGGATAACCTACGAGAAATCGGTCAGCGAAGTGCTGCGCGTGCGATAGGTAACGGTAGATAGTAGCGATAACGGCAATCCTTTTTGTTCCCATAACCTCAGGTCCTCCAGAAAGTCGACACTTCAGTCGGTTGATATGCAATATCTAAATGAGGGGTCTCCTGCCGTGTGCTATCAGTAAAGAGACTGTCAACGCCTGCCGCAACAAGCCCTGTCGTTAATAACGTACGTTCAACAGGATAGGTTGCTTCACCTGCCAGGAACATTTTCTCGATGTTGTTAACCAGCGGCGAGAAGAAATTCGCCAACGTTGTCCGTGCGGGTGGCATCGGGAGATACATCTGCGTTGAAAGAATCTCGTTGTTCGATCCGATATAAGCCGCAAAGTTGAAATCCTGTACCAACCCGTTCATCAGAATCATGGTAGACTTGAGTCCATCGTTGTGCTCATATTGATAGGCTATCGGGTCTTTCACGATCTCCTTCAATTCATCAATATTTGGAAACGGGTTGTTAAACCCAGAACGCGATGGTGTGAGCGTATGGCTCCGACAGAGGGCAGTTTCAAAGAGTTCTCTCGACCAAAGTTCTGTGTGATGTGCCTCCCAGAATGCGTCGCCGCGATACGCCTGTAGCCATTTGACACCGCTCTCACCGCCTTCGCGTCGCTCTACCATACACTGTAAGGTTTCCAGCGCGTGGAAGTCGTAGCTATCCACACCACCGTAGCCTACACATACCGCCTCGGAGACAGAGACACTGAGTGGCATGTCAATCGAAGGTGTGCGCCACGTAACCGGCAGAGACGAGCCTGCCATAAACGCGAAGTCCATAGATTGAGAAATATCGTACATCTCACGTGCCCATTCCCAGTTCCATGAGAGGTGCTTGTCATTAAAGGTCGGTACACCGCGTCCACTCTTTTCATAAACTTCAGCAATCTGCATGAAGTGTTCATAGCGCGGATAGAGACGTTGTCCCTTTTCGTTGGTCGGATATTCGCCGTGTTCACCGATAATCAGGACACCGTCAACTGCAAGTTCCTCGCCACCGAGGGTGAGTGCCTCCGCAATTGTGGGATACCCTTTCATCGAAGGGAAACGTTCCAGACGTTCGCGGCTGAGGTCGTTGTCTTTGACCTGTTCGACGAAGAGAGAAACGAGATCCATTGGTGGGTGATGATGTCGGCTGTTCCACCCATAGCCTTCTAAGAACCGATCGACGATATGCTGCGTGTGCGAGTACTTGTGATAAATCGTCGCAATCGCGGCGATTTTAGGGCGTTCCTGCATTCTTCCTCCTTCAAGAGTAAAGTCTAAAAATACTTGAAAGGGGCACTAGATTCCAGACTTTATTCGCTCACATTTCCTTTTTTACGAAAACTCAATGTTCCCCAAGCATCCCATTATATATCGCGTAACCAATGATCTTTTGCATGTCTTTATGATATGCCTCTTGCGAATTTTCCTCACAGCGAATTCCAAAAAACGGACCATCAGACTCAGAAAATAGAATCCAATGACCCCAAAAAGACTCACAGTACGGACAAGTGTTAACCCAATAATTGCACCCCACAGAATTGAAATAATGACGCTGGATTATTTGCGGCATCGGCTTTTCATTAGGTGCATCGCCCCTGGAAATTTTGGGCCAAGCAAACACAATGATTTCGCGTTTACACCTTCGGCATTCATAAAGTCCATATCGGTAGTAACGGTCAGGGAGTTTAATACCTGTTTGCTTGGCAACCTCCTTAACCTTGACATGAAACCGTGCTTTGGCTTGCTTGCATGCCCTACAAGTAAACGGCAAGAATTGGTCATGAATCGGCTCAAAGATAGTAGGATTTTCTATAACTTTTTGTCCCTCTAATTCAATAAATGGAACAGAAAGTAATTCTGCCTTACTTTCATTCACAGCGTGAGTAACTCTGATTTCTATCGCGGCGACGGGTTTATTTTCAACTATTAAAGCGACATCCACAATGAAGCCATCAAGCATTCTATATTCCAACATCGCGCACTCTACTTTGTCAGGTAGAGGTTGATCTGTGAATTTACGACAAATTTCACAAGCCCTTTTCAATATGGGAGCATCAATTTTACCCGACTTCCAATCAGAAATAAGCTCAACAATACGCTGTTTGGCAGTCTTGTGGAGAATCGTTTCCTGATTACAAGTTTCACTCGCTTTATGGGCAAAATGGGCCGCTTTGATCTCACCCTTTTTGAGAATAACCGTATCTTGGCAAGCTGGACAAGAATAGTGTTTTCCCTTTTCTGCGGTCTCAGGATCATATAATCGTTGTTCACTATCAAAGGCAAATGGAACTCGTAATTTTACGCTTTTAGACATGACGCAAACTTTTCTTTTAGTGATGACGAGACACAAGAATTTGTCTACGGCGAGGGTATTGTAGAATCGACATTTAGCGGTTTCTCTATTAGCACGGCCGGTGCCTGACAACAATCACAATTCCCCGGAGCAACCGCTCGGATGTAGCATGTATCGCAGTAGTAATAGAGTTCATGGACAACACCATCTTTGATCGCGTAAAATCGGATGACCTCCAGTAGTTGCGTTTTGGGAAAGACGCGACTGTTGATAATCAGATCTTTCTCATGCAACCGCTCATCAACAAAGAGTGCCTCCGCTAACGAAGTGCGCAGAAGGGTGTAGTAGTTGCCATCCTCTGTCTTGACACCGTATAGATGTTCATGGGATTTAAAGAGTTCTACGGCATAGTGTGTGTGCATCTCCTCCGCTAAGCAGACGATTTTACCTCGGAGTTCGACCTCTTGCGGTTTCTGTTCTTCAGTCGAAGGTGTAGCTCCACTGATGAATAGAATTAGCACGATGAAAAATAGGGAAAACCATCGTAAGTTACGCATCATTCATCTCCTTCTTTGCCCATCGATTTGGACCAGGACCGGGTTGATGTTCATCACGAACGCGTTTAAATTCCTCAGGCGTGGCAACAACATCTTTAGAGTGCAACCGACTCCGAGCGAGAAAGCCTGCCTCGGGTTGATAACCGGTCGGTTTTGACGCGTCTTGATAGCGGGAATCAACACTCCACCTGACTTGATTGCTGACGTTCGGGATAGAGCGGTGCGGGGTCAGATTGGTAAGTAGAAGAATGCTGCCAAGCTTGACAGGAACCACAACCGGATCGACTTCGGGTAATGCATCATCCGGTATTTCAAGATAAAAACGTTCAGAATGACGATGTCGGAAAACGCCATCCCGATGTGCATGAGGGATGACTTCCAAACATCCGTTCTCAATGGTAGCATCTATCAGCGGAAGCCAAACCGTGAGTTGCAAGACCGAATCGCATTTAGGCTCCATATAACCAGCGTCTTGATGCCACGGAACAAGAGTCCGGTCATGCTCAGGAAGTTTCGGACGAACCCGGTAGGCAGGGTGACACATAATCTCCGGTCCAACAAGTGACTCGGCGATGTCAAGCAACTTCGGATTGATGAGCAGATCGAAGAGTGCCGGTCCTGTGTGTGCCCCGCTGAACAACTTCTGGAACACAATAGGGGATTGCGCCGTAATTTTTGCTAAACGGGTATCAAAACCCTCCGCTTTGAATTCGGAGTCAATTTTACCGTCCGCGTAGAGTTCTGATGCACCCGTGTTAACGATTTCCTCAAACTCCGCGATGAGTGGGTTCAGGTCGTCCGGAGCAAGGGCATCTTCGATTAACAGATAGCCGTTTTCGTTAAA
>JAPOOP010000420.1 GCA_026713385.1 Candidatus Poribacteria bacterium
GTTATCGCTTGGGTTACAGTACCACGCAGTGCCTTTACCAAGTTAGGATCCATTCTCGTTTCATCAGGTAACGAGAGTTTCGCTTCTGCAACAGATTTCCACAATTCGGTGGACAGCATTTCTTTGTAAAAAGCGGGTATTCCTTGAACTGGAGCGAATACATTGGCATCCTTAGATAACCGGTGGATGCGCAGATTCTCTTCTTCATCCGCAATCCCATAAAGAGTTCCGTCTGCAACCACCAAATTTGAATTAGAGGAGAATTTAGCGAGAGCCTGTTTTTTCCCTGTCGATTTGGAATCTATCAGAATGCTTTTCCACGATTCACCGGCGTCGGTTGATTGAACAATGTCGGGATAGGTATGGGCATAAAGTCGGTTGTTGAATGCCACCAAACTTCCTATACTCGTCCCTATGATCCCATCCATAAATGGGTGCCACGATTCGCCAGCATCCATTGTTCGATAAATCCCGTTCGTTCCAACTACATAAAAAATCTTTCCGTTTACGCCTATATGTCGCGAATTAAGACCTGTCAAGGCGCGCGTGTTAACGCCAAGTTTTGTCCAAGTTTTCCCCGCATCTGTTGAACGAAATTGCTCAACACCTTGTGTGATAAGCGTCTCACCGGCTACCCAAAATTCCATACCAGATCCATTAAAAAAGAGAGATCCACCTTTAGGCGTTATCTCCGTCCATGATTCACCCAAGTCATCTGAGTGGAAAATCGAACAATGATGGACGTTTGGATTCGCGTTTATCTGCGCTTTCATCTCAGTCGGATGCCATGTAGAGTGAGCTCGACCCACTCCAACATAAAGATTGTTTTCAAAAGCTGTCAGAAAATGAATAGCATTGGAGAATGGCACAGGCACCTGTTCCCGCCGTTCTGAGTTGGGAAGGTAGAACCCGTTGGCAGTGTTAGCAAATGTCTCGTCTTCAAAAGATTGGGTAGTTTTGAAAGTTTCCACTCGCACCTGCTCCCAAACATCTGCGTTGAGACGGTAGAGTCCCGCGTTTGTGCCAGCAAATACGGTGTTTCCAATTTCCACCACAGCGTGAATGCGTTTGCCCGACAACCCTTCGTTAAGCAAGTCCCATTGTGTCCCAGCATCTGTAGATCGGAAAATGCCTTTATCTCGAAACGTAAGATACATTGTAATGTCTGTTCGCGAGCCGGTGATTTGCGGCGCATCGGTGACTATCAGGGCAACAAGACGACGTCCCTTTGGCCGAGGACAAAGGATGTTCCATGTCTCGCCATTGTTGATCGAAGCAAAAATTTCATCATCAGAAACGATATAGAGGGTGCGGTTATGCTCTGCCATAGACATATAGGTCCCAGAGGTTGGGATATCCGTGTTGATACGTGTCCAAACAGATGCATCCGCCGTCAATCTGTAGATACCGGTTTGTGTGTCAATGTAGAGTGTGCCGTCAGACGCAGCAAAGGTGTCAAAGATGGGAGTCCCTTCGGGACCACTTGCCTGTATCCACGGTGCTGTAGAGAATTGAGCGAGGGCATCCGCTTCCGTAGCGGTCATCAAATGTGCTTCAGAGGTCTGTAAACTGGCAGTGTTGCTTTTACCCGGGGACACAGCACTCCCGACCTGATTTCGTACATCCGGTTTTGAATCAATATTAAGCGTAATAGGTACATCAACGATTTCAATAGTCTGCTCAGATTCTGCCTCGAAACTATACGGTTGTTGAAAACGGGTGAGATAAGGGTGACTCGCGCCTAACAACAAAGCAATCAGAAGGGTGGCAGTGCCAAAAGCGACCCACGGGAGCAGCGGTTTCGCAGCTGGAGGTGGTGTCGGTTTCAGGTCGGCGATCTGTTTCATAATGTTGCTTGTTAGATTTTCCGATAACTGTACACCACCGAGAACCTTTTGAACCAAGTGCTCTTGGTCATCCAGTAAACGTTTCCGCGCCCGACGCAATCGGCTCTTAATGGTGTTCACGGATACACCCAAGGATCTGCCAATCTCCTTTGTTGTCATCTCGCCGAGATAGTAGAGCGTCACGACTGTGCGTTCACTTTCCGGTAACTTCTTCAGTAACTTCTTGACGGTTGCATGTTGACGTTCAATCGCTTCTGTTTCGCGTTGCTCCGATACATAGCAGGCATAAGAAAATTCATCTATCTCTTTTCTACTTGTTGCGTCCAGTGATTGCACCGCAGGTTTGTGTCTTCGGAGCCAATTAATGCAGAGTCGATCCACAATGACATAGAGCCACCCGGCAAATTGACTGGGATTTTTAAGGGTTCCAAGTTTCTTGTATACTTGGAGAAAGACGTCTTGTGTAATTTCCTCAGCATAGTGAAAATCGCCAATCTTCCGCCATACCAAGGCATGGACACCCTTTCGGTATTTTTGGACTAAGATGCCAAATGCCTCGTCATCGCCTGATAAAATTCTTTGAATTAATTGGACATCGTCTTTTATCATTAGGACCCTCCATGATTCACGAGCAGATTTGGTCGCACTTACATTCCTACTAAACAGAGACACCTACTCTTTACAAAGATATTATAGTCTGGAGATTCTTTTTCATTCATTTCAAAAGATGGAGTTTTTCCTCAACATCTGCCATAAGGACTTGATCTCGCTCCCATTTTGCGAGTTTCAACGCCGTTCGGAGATCCGCTTTCGCCTCCGAGACGTTCCCTATCTCAACCTTTGCACAACCTCGTTTATAGTAGGCTTCAGCATAATCAGGTTTTATGTAGACGGCTGTATCATAGTCCTTGGTGGCTTCGCTATGGTTCCCTAAATTCGATCGTGCCTCGCCTCGAGTTTTGTAGACTTCGGCGAGGTCAGGGGCAAGCAGAATCGCGGCGTCACAATCTTCAATTGCTCCTTTACTGTCACTGTGTTGCAATTTCACAGAGGCTCGCTTGCTGTAGACATAAGCAACAAAGTCAACATCCTCTGGAGCGAGACGGACAGCCTCGTCATAATCTTTGATGGCTCCGTCCTTGTCCTCCAATTTAGCCTTTGCGTCAGCACGATGGACGTATGCACTGGCAAGCATCGCATTCCCTGGATTCAGGCGAATCACTTCGTCATAATCCTCA
>JAPOOP010000375.1 GCA_026713385.1 Candidatus Poribacteria bacterium
ATTTTCCAAAAACTTTGCACCCACTTCATCTCTTTGAGGCGGATGGTGTTCTCTATGTCGCAGATCTTGATAAAGCACGCGTTGTTGAGGTTTCTGCCGTGATGGCAGACATTTTAGAACTTGCAGAGACGCAAACGAACGAGGGAATCCTCCAAACGCTAAAGACTTCTTAATATATCAGTATACAGAACTGCCGCCGATGCTTGTGCAATGCCATGCCCCGCGCGGACACGGTGGAAAGGCACTCAATTCCATGCTGCGGCATTACGCGGCTATGCGAGATTTTGACGCTTTTACTGCCCCCTCGGATTATGTGTCGGAATTTTATTCCAATTACGTCTGGGATACGAGTTTCTTCAAAACGCTGACGAACGGCGTGGATTCGGCATTGTTCTGTCCAATGGGCAAAGAAGAAGCAAAGCGCGAACTTGCCGAAGAAATCGGAGATGAACGGATCCTAACAACGCCGACAGTCGGTTACCTCTCACGGGTGCAGTCTGAAAAAGGTGCATCCGTCTATTTAAAACTATCTGAGCTGAACCCACATTTACTATTTTTGATCGCAGGACCGCATTTCGGAAGGTATGAATCAAAGGAACTTCCTGAGAATCTCGTCTATGCTGGGTTCCACCCGCGCGAGAGGTTACCGCTCGTCTACAACGCTTTTGATGTCTACTGTTTTCTGTCAATGTCAGGTGAGGAGACATTCGGGTTGACAGTGCTTGAAGCAATGGCGTGCGGCGTTCCGCCTATCGTTCCTGACTTTGATGGTGTGCCTTCAGTCGTTGGAGATGCAGGTTTGATTGCCGACGCTGATAATTTTGATCGCGATATAGGGACACTCGTGAGTTATCCATCGCCAGTAGACTTCTCAGAAAAGATTAACCTGCTATTAAACGATGATGAAATGCGGGAAGCACTTTCCCAAAAAGCGAGAGCACGGGCGTTGTCGTTTACATGGGACAAAACCGCACGCCGCATCATCCGATTTTTTGAGAAACTCCATCACAAACGGCAACTCGTTAGTCCAAACGGACTTTTGAATGTCTTTGCGACCGAAATTGAAGCATCGAATCCGGAGCAACGGCATCTCAGATATAAGTCCATTCTATTGGGTATGAATAACCACTATGAACGTTCTCTGATGGGAGATGCCCTTTATTCTCAGCGTGTTGAAGAGGGGCTTGTGATGACGCTCTTGAAAAACCATACTGTCAGAGAAGCGGAGGTGCTCCTTGCTGGATTTATCAAAGATGAAACAGAAGCAAAGGCAATACTCAAAAGGGTTCAAGGCTTAATCCATGCAATTGCTTAAATAAGGGAAGGGAATACACTATGGCATTTCATGCACATTATCGTTTGAACCGTCACCGTAAGTTTGAGCAGGATGGTCGCAAATATGTCGCAGATATCGAGACGAACGACCTCATTCAGATCAATGATGTGGAATGGGAGATTCTGGCTCGCTACGGGGCACAGAGCCAGTATCAGATTGTTGAAGGACTCAAGGAAAAATATAAAATCACCTCTATTTTTGACGGAATTGAACGCTTGGAACGTCTTGGGCAGCGAGGCTCTCTTTTAAGTCCAATAGATAAAGCGACGGAGCAAACCGCCGACAGTTGGAAACAGGAGAATCAGAAACCGAAGTTGTTGGTGCCTTTTCACTTTACGAAAGAGAAAACATCATTGGATTACCTAACAAATCTAAATCGCTACCAACTTTTGATACACTTGGCAAAGGCTGTAGAATTAGAGACGCTCACCTTTTCCGAAGCAGGAAAGGCAGACTTAGAACCGGAGGACTTCCAAGGTTTTGGGGAAATCCAGATTCGGAACATAGAGGTAGAGGAGAGTAGTGCCTTCAGTCCACCCTGGTATGCGATGGATGGGTATGATGGCATTTTACTCCTCTCCCAATTCTTGACGGATGACTTGTTATATTATCGGACTCCGGGTGTGCCAATCGTTCACTGCATAGAAGATGACCAGAGGTGGCAAGGTTCAACGCTTGAAACACTTTTGAACATTTGTGCCTTTCAAAATGTAGGCGATACGTTGGTTGTCAGAGCATCATGGGTAAAGGAGTGCCTCAGGGAGTGTGGTGTTCCGGGAGGAAATGTCCATGTCGTTCCGAACGGTATCAACGTTGGTGAACCGATAGGCAAACCTTTGGCGAAACAACATACTGCTGCTCTCTTTGAAAAACCGATATTTGCACAACAACCCGTGGTAGGGTTTATTTCTGGATTTGAACCCAATTATGCTGTGAAACTGATCTCAGCGTTCGCTCGTGCCAATCCACATCTTGCGATTTTTGTCTACGATCCGTTCTTGGCAAAATATTACACAAATCCACCGAGCAACGTGGTAATATTTAGTGTAGATGATGAGGAGACGCATTCCATCTTACCTATCTTCTTTCAAGCACTCGATCTTGTTTGTTTTCCTGCGATTCCGGGAACGCCACTCTCGTTGGTTTTAGAGGCAATGGCGTATGGGACTCCCTGTGTCGCCATGACGACATACGGGCTTCCACCAGAGGTTTTGGGAGCGGGTACTGCCGTGAAGTCAGAAGGACATGATTTTAGTAATTTTCGCGTCCCCATGTCTGAGTTATCCAACACGATAAATCAGTGGTTAAAACCTTCTCATACACGCACTGAATGCGAAAACGCCGCAAGAAGTTTGGCTCAGAAATTTACTTGGGAACAAGTAGCACAAGAAATCACTGAATCTATTGAAGAAGGA
>JAPOOP010000205.1 GCA_026713385.1 Candidatus Poribacteria bacterium
GTATGTCGGATACCGCAGTGCCAACGTCTCTATTTCATCCCGCAGGACTTCTTCAGACGGATCCTGCTTGGGGTGATAATAGAGGTTGCTTCGGGTGAAACCCAGCACCTCACATATCTGTCGCACGGAATAATCCGTCCGCAAGGCCGCAACTATTTCTCGCTGCTGTGTCAGGTTTGGTTCAACCACGTCTCTGCTTTTTTTTGGATGTCAAGTGCCACGGTCAACCTGCCGACGAGCTGCTCGAGATGTGCGATTCGCTCCGCCGCCTCGTGGGTATGTTTATCCGTCGAGGTAAACAGAGCGTCTACATTTTCAATGACTTGCTGCTTCCACTTTGAAAGCTGATCTTCGCTGAGATTATGACGCCGACACAGTTCTGCTTGCGAAGTTTCACCACGGAGGGCCTCAAGCACAACTTTCCCTTTAAACTCGGGAGTGAAGGTTCTTCGTTTGCGTTTCGCCATCGGAATTCTCCTTTCAGTAAGATTGTATTGTAGCACAATCTTGGTTTAGAGAGTGGCCCGAATTTCCGGTGGCAGTACACAGTTTTTTTCAAATCTTCGTCATTAACAAAGAAAAAGAAGGATATGGTGTTATGTTCTGTGTCTGTATCTATTAAATTACATATACCTATTACTATGTCTTTATAGATTCTTTTAGTGTAATCAGCCCAAAACATTGGATTTTCATTGTATATGGCTTCTATATTGCTCACCACATTCTGTGTTAGCGGATCATTCATAAAACGAAACGAGAATATTTTGGGTAACAAACCGTCAAGAATGCGACAACTTCTATTTAATTCAACCCATATTTCATAGTAACCTCTTACCATATTACCAATCTTATCGCAAACAAATTTTCCCAGTTTGGGGTGCTTTTCTTTGCATTTCATGGGTATATGGTCGGATAAAAACCAAATTCTATTTTGAATGTCGGTTTTGTTTACCCTAATTATTTTGGTGTTGGCATGATGGTATTGGGGGTTTTCTAATAATGAATATCCCTTTTTGATTCTATCAAGTGAGAGTATATATATTTCTGTATCATCTTCACTTTTTTCTGTGGGTTCAAGAAATCTCTCTGTCTCAACTACAGGCAAATAGATAAAATCACTACAGGAACATATCAAGTAATTCTGTTTGATGATAGAAAATAAATGTTCTTTGTAATTAGGATTTACCAATACATAATCTTGTTTTAATACTATTTTGTCATTGCACTTGTCACAGTATTCGTGGTTACAGTATTTATGGCGGAATATGGCATAAAAATTCCTGTCTTTAAAAGCATCTTTCTGTTTTTTTACCAATGATTGCATAAGGCGATTTTGGTGTTCATCAGAATATGTTTTTATTTCTTCTTCTATTTCACTATGGCATTTTGGGCAGAACTTTTCATTGATGTCCCAAAATTCCGTATAGCAATACTCTTTAGTGGTAAAATTGCAAGATTCTTCGGCATTAAAAAGATAAAAAACTACTCTTTTATCTTTGTCAGACAATTTATATTTTCCGTCTATAAAATCCATGTTTAACTCCTTTTGGGTTGATAAATTATCGCATTTAATAGTTTCGGACACCTTACAAAATGTACTGCCTGAAGTGCCACCGTTTATTCAGACGAAAATTTAGCAAATTTAAGACCAGTTTTGTCTTTGAAAATCAAGAGGTGTCAGATACCCGAACGCTGAATGCGGCATTTCTGGTGATACACCTGTGTAATAAAATGACCGATACGCTCTCTCGCTTCATGGATGTCCTCGTAGTCGTTGAGGTAAACTTCTTCCTCCTTCAGCGTTCGGATCAACCTTTCGGCATACCCGTTCTCCCAAGGACAGCCTCTCCGGGAAACCCCCGAAATCTCAATACCATGATGCCTGAGTGTTGAGAGGTAAGCCTTTGAAAGATATTGTACACCTTGATCGGAATGACGGATCTCTGGGGCACTTTGACATAATGCCGCCTCTAAGGGTTTCAACGTCAGAGATTGCGTCAAGTGCTGATTCAGATGCCATCCTCTGATCATACGCGTGAAGACATCCATGAACAGAGCGACGTAGACAAAGCGTCTTTGGAGGCGGACGTGGGTAATATCGCCGACCCAGACCTGATCGCATCGACAGACCTGAAGGTCTTTGAGGCGATTCACCCACGGACGCGTTCCCTCAACGGAGGGCATCGTTTGACAGACACGTTTCACTGATACCGACACGTTCAAAGCTTTCATCAAGCGAGCAACACGTTTATACCCAACGGTGTATCCGATACGCAGAAGCACCTTTGTGATACGCCTATATCCGTATGTCGGATACCGCAGTGCCAACGTCTCTATTTCATCCCGCAGGACGACTTCAGAGGGGGCCTGTTTCGGTTGATAGTAGAGATTGCTTCGGGTGAAACCGAGCACCTCACATATCTGTCGCACGGAATAATCCGTCCGCAAGGCCGCAACTATTTCTCGCTGCTGCATCAGGTTTGGTTCAACCCCGTCGCTGCTTTTTTTTCGATGTCAAGCACCACGGTCAACCTTCCGACGAGCTGCTCAAGGTGTGCGATTCGCTCCGCCGCCGCGTTGGCGTGTGTATCCGTCGAGGTAAACAGAGAGCCTACATTTTCAATGACTTGCTGCTTCCACTTCGAGACTTGGTCTTCGCTAAGGTTATGGCACCGACACAGTTCTGCTTGCGAAGTTTCACCTGTAAGTGCCTCAAGGACAACTTTCCCTTTAAACTCGGGCGTGAAGGTTCTTCGTTTGCGTTTCGCCATCGGAATTCTCCTTTCAGTGAGATTGTATTGTAGCACAATCTTGGTTTAGAGAGTGGCCCGAATTTCCGGTGGCAGTACAAACCGCCCTATTTCACTGCAATTATTTTATCATATTCTTATGGAGTTCGTCAAGCGAAAACCCAATAAACTCAAGGGTTCACGGCACTTTTTACAACTTTTTTCTGATCCCAAAACTACTAATTGCGTAATTTTTTAACACAGATGGTAACAAATGGCTGAAAAAAGATATTCAATTAGGATTTTCTAAAGGAAACAACTTGACATTCTTCAATATTTGGTATAGTCTATTAAGCATACAGCCTGTCTGGAAACAAGGAATTACACGAATGCCCCAATTGAACCCAACAACTGAAGCACTCAACACCCTCCGTGAAAAACTTCGCGAGATGTTCCATTTCACACATAACGACCTTAACTTTGGTATCTTCCGCATCCTCAAAATTAAGCGTGACGAGGTCAATCAATTCATTGACGAAAAGTTGACGACTATAGTAGACGAAGTACTGACAGATGTTGCCGATGCACTTTACGATAGCCAACTTACTCAGGTCAAGGAATTCGTGAATGAATATGGTAGCAAAAGAGACAGGGACTGTCTTGAAAACATTGCCGAGAACACCCAACAATTGATAGACTTCCTCCAGACTGAAGGTAAGGAAGAACTCATCGCCCCCCTACAAACCGATCTGGATGAGCTCAAAGCACACCTCGCCTTCCGCGTCTATAACCACGTTCACAGTTTTTTTGAAGGTTACTACCGAGACGGTGATTTCGGCTATAACGACAGGAGCACTGCCCAGTATAAGGTGGACTACCCAGGCGAGGCAAATTACGACGGGACAGATACCCTTTTTCACTGGAAATGTCGTGACAGTTATTACGTCAAAACGGCGACAGGGTTCAATAGTATCGCTTTTGAGGTCGAAGGGAAACAGATTGAGTATCGGTTAGAGGGAGAAGCAAGTTCCAGTATTGCACAGAACAATAATCGCGACGATTTCAAACATTATCGCTTTGGTAGAATTGATCCTCCCAAACTTGATGACACCGAGCAGACATGGCGCGTTATTCTTCACTTGGCAGAAACCTCAACGCCAAAAGTAGAAATCTATCGCGAGATGTGTGCTCAGATCTTCAGTGAAACGGACGATGTAGACGTTTATCTCCACGAACCCTCCAAGAACGGTGAGGAACAGGGGAAACCGATCTTTAAAAACCTCGCCAACACTTACGACAAGGTGAATGACGGCAAATTACAAGGCATCAAAGCGTTGCGTCTTAACTTGACAGATTATGCGAATAAGTTGGCAAGTCATCCCGACTTCAAGGAACTCGGAAAAAATAAAGCCCTGCGGCAAGAGGCACTTCAAGAACGTCCACAGGTCATCCGATTCCATACCTTTGATAAAAATCTGAACACCTTTTTCGTCGGTATGGATTCCGACTATTTTATCCACAAGGATTTGGATAGATTCCTGAAAACCGAGCAACGCCGCTATATCCAGAACACTATCCTCGGTGATTTAGACACGCTTTTGAACAACAGTCCTGAGAACCCAGCATTCGCTATAGCAACTGCATTCCGCAGCGTTACGAACGAAGTGATTGCATTCCTTGCTGCAGTGGAGACGTTTCAAAAGCGACTATTCCTCATGAAGAAAAAAGTTATCTCTACTGATTACCTTATTTCTGTAGGTAAAATCTTGGAGGCAACAAAAGATAACCCTACCGAACGCGAAACAGTCATCTTCCAGATTCTGGAAAACAAGGCGCAACTTGCCGATTGGCGTGAAACCTTCGGTATTGACTTTACAGAGCAATTGCCATTAACTAAAGAACACTATTCTACATTGCCGTTAGACACTCAGTACTTTGACGATGTCTTTGTTGACAATATCCTTGCTTCATTTCCTGATTTAGAAGATCAGATTAATGGTGTGCTACTCAACAGCGAAAATTTTCAGGCACTAAACCTAATTCAGGAAAAATATCGTGGAAAAATTAAGTCTATCTATATTGACCCGCCTTATAACACAGGGGCAGATGGTTTTCTCTACAGAGACGCGTTCCGACATAGCAGTTGGTTATCTCTGATGTATGATAGGTTATTGCTCAGTCGAGAAATCGCACAGGATAATTCATCAATTGCAATAAGCATCAACGAAGAAGAATTATTTAATCTAAAATTGTTGCTTGACATGGCACTAGGCAACGAAAATTACTTAACGACTATCACTGTAAAGGTTCGTCATGAAGGCAGAATACTAACAGGAGATAAGGATGTACACGAAGTCACAGAACAACTACTTGTTTACCGCAATAGTGATGATTTCACACCAACGAAAAGAATCGTAGACAATACGTCAATTGACAAATACTGCTGGAACGTTACAGAACTGATCCAATCAAAGAGGATGTTAAACCTAGAAGATAAAGAGGTCACTCTGTTCGCGCCAGAAGAATTTTCTATAAAGCGCGTTGAGCCCTCAGAAGAAAATCTGCACAGGGAGAGTATTCGCGGGACAATAAAAAAGATAAATTCAAGTGGCAGATTCTATACAAACCATCTGGATCCTAGATCTGAAGAGTACCATGGATACCTATTTAAAGTTCCGGATATGGGTGACGATGGGTTAGGTTATCGCTACTTTTGCATCCCAAGCAAACATGAAAACAGGAAGAATGGATTCTATTTTCAAGGAGTTCCTGTCAATAAACCTGATACTAAAGAACATCCTTATCCTAATCATTGGGAGGCAGAAGAAGGGTACTGGGATATGGTAGACGTGGTCAACACAGTTGGACAGGAAGGAGTCGTATCCTTTCCGAATGGAAAAAAGCCTTTAGCTTTTGTTACAAAATACTTGATCCTTGCTGGTGTAGAGGATAATAAGTCCTCAATATGCCTTGATTATTTTGCTGGTAGTGGTACAACTGGACACGCCGTGCTCAGACTTAACAAGACCGACAACGGCAATCGCAAATTTATCCTTGTTGAGATGGGTGATTACTTTGAAAGCAAATTGAAGAAACGGATTCGGTGTGCTATGTTCTCCGAAAATTGGAAAAGAGATAAACCGGACGCAAAAAAGAAAATTGATGGCACCGTCGGCATCGTAAAGTATCAAAGGTTGGAACAGTATGAGGATGTCCTCAATAACCTCACGACTTCACCTCCAAATTACGATACCAAAACAGAACTCCCTGTTAAATATCTCTATCGCCCCGAGGAACAGCAGATTCGGCTGATGATAGATATGGGGGCTCCGTTTTCTAATCGGATCACTTATGGTAAGGATAGCACAGAAGGCGTTGTAGATGTTTTGGAAACCTATTGCTATTTCAAGGGACTCTCAGTCCAACGGCGTTTGCGGTTTGATTTAAATGATCGGGTATACCGGGTTATCCGAAGTGGCACGCGAGCAGTAGTGTTCCGCAACGTGACAGAGGATATGGACGATACATCCCAATTATTAGAAATTCTCGTAGATGAACGGTTAGCGGGTGTCACACAGTTAGATGTTAACTGTGATGCGAATCAGCAAGCGTTGCTTGAGAATTCGGAACTGCGCCAGATTCGTCTTATCACTACATCGGATTTTGACACAGGATTGGTGTGGGATGCTGTTGAAGCGTAAGCAAGAGAGAAATAAGGACACAAACACTATTACATCCACAGATATTTAGAGAAACTAATGGCACTTTATCAAGACTACGAAACAAAAATCCTAATCGAAAACGGTATCGACATCCGAGATGACGGAACAAAGCGAGATATTGAGTTGTACGATCTTGATCAGATGCTACAATTGCCTGCTGAACCCTTAGAACGGATTCGGAATTTTGTAGACGATTACAGTTCTCTGACAGGGCAGACTTTTAAACTCCGTTACTATCAAGTGTTGGCTTTACTTTTCACCGAATGCTTTTTTGTTGACCGACAGCAGTCAGACGGATTTGACTCAAACAGTGAACAAGAAAACCAACGGATGTTGGCGTATTGGATGGCGACAGGGAGCGGGAAAACCCACATCATGCATCTTAATATCCTCCAATACCTGCACCATTTTTGTAAAAAAGACAATGCCCGTCTTCAAATTTTCTTAACGACTCCTTTGGCAAATCTGATTAAACAGCATGAGCGAGAGTTAGAGCCATACATCCGTTCACTCAACGACCCCTACAACAATCGGATTGAACTCATCATTGACACTACTCAAGGGCTTTTGCAGAAGGAAGATGACTATTTCCAACTACCAGATAGCGAAGAAGTCCGGCGGCTCATTTTAGTGGACGAAGCACACATCGGCTTGACCAGTCAGCAGTCTGGTAAATTCAGAGAGCTCCGAAACCGTCTCAACGTGGGAAACTCTTTCTTATTTGAATATTCCGCCACCTTTCACAACATTGCTAAAGAACTGACGGATGAATATGATAACGCAATTATCTACCGATACGATTATGCTCGATTCTATGACGATGGATATGGCAAGGATCATTTTTTTAAGCCAATTGCCGCAGATACGGTGGCTACCGAATCCGACAAAGAAATTAAAGATAACTTAGACGAATGTCTCCGGGTGATGGAAGAAAAGTTACAAACATTTAATAGCGTCCAAAATGACGAACAATATGACAATGACCTTACCGTGCATCGTCCTTTGATGGCGTTTATGGGACATACGGTAGAAAATCCGAAAGAGGAAGGTAAAGACGCTAAAGACGAAGTTTCCGATATCCAGAAAGTACTCGATTATCTCGCCGCACTGAACGAAGGAGAACGCCAAAAATTCAGAACCATTTTTGGTAGCAACATCATTGGCACCTTGGTTGTGGCACGCAATCCAGACAACAACAGTGAACTACTTCTCTCTTATGGAGACGGCGAAAAATGGGGAATGATCAACGTTGGAGACGCTGCGAGTTTTTACAACAGCATTGAAAATCCGCGTATTGAAACGCGTGTTGAGGCAATTGAAAATCCAAATCTCCATTTTGAAAATCTTGATGACCCAACCAGTCCTATAAATGTACTAATTGGGAGCCGCAAGTTTGCAGAAGGATGGAATTCTTACCGTCTCTCCGTAATTGATCTGATTAACTTGGGGAGTGCTAAAGGTAACCTGATTATACAGATTTTTGGGCGCGGCGTTCGTTTACGAGGGAAAGGTGGTGATGGTAAACGTCGGCATATTGACCATAAACCCGATTATTATCTACTACGGCAAAGAGATAGGGAAGATGATATTCGGCGGTTAGAAACGTTAACCGTTTTCAGCTTGAAGCGAAGTTATCTTGAACATTTTCTTAAGGAAGTCCACGCGGGCGGTGTTCAGTTTCAACACGTCTTTAAGATTCCGGTAAATCCGATGTTTTTTGAAGTGGGTGATAACACATCAGTTCACTTTGAGGAATATCGCCACAAATTACCCATTTTTAAGCAGGGTAACACGGCAGGTAGTGGTATAAAAAGGGTAACGTTTAACGGTAGTGAAATACATTATACCTATCTTGATGATGGCACCGAAGAGTCGAGGATTATGAATAACTGGCGGAAACTGTCGTTAGATTACCGAACAGATAAAGGGAAAAATGCTCTAAACGTCTATGAAGACCTACGAGAAAATAATGAGAAGTATGCTTGTTATCTGAATAGGGCAAAACTTGCTTCCCTTATTCATCGGGAGGCGGAGAGAAACCAGCTGCAACTCTATAGCAAAGAGAATTACGAGCCTACTATTATTGATTTCTTATCACTCATCAGGGAAATTCGTTATCAAAAACAGGGTCAAGATCCAATTGCTTGGACAGACCGGCTTAACCACCAGATTGTAATTGACGTCTCCCGTAACCTGCGAAACCGTATAAATGCTCATATCAATCGCGCAAACTACGTTTATAAACCCTTAGAACGGGATGATTTTATCTATGAGTACACGGTAACAAAAGAATTTCCAACACAAGATGAATTGGATGCTTTTTTGAAGCGGGTTGAAAACGCAGAAACAGACGCTCTTCAAGAAAATCCACACTCGCAACTTAGAAACAAATTGCAACTACTTTTGCCCCGAGGACATCGGCATATTTACGAACCTCTTATGCGTCCGCAGGAAGAAGTAGAAAACGAACACCGAGATGTTAAAGTATCACTTGATAGACTGAACGCTGGCGAAAAGAAATTTGTTAAAAACTTGACAGAGTACATAAAACTACATTACCGACGGAATGAGAGATATGAATTCTATCTGATGCGGAATGCACAGAAGATCGGTATCTATTTGGAAAGCGACGCAGGAAGTTATTATCCTGATTTTGTGTTATGGGTGCTTGATCTACAACAGGAAATAACACATATTCTCTTCATCGATCCAAAAGGACAGCGCGGTATTATTGATGACAGGACGCTTGATTATCAGAACCATCCGAAGGTTAAACTCGCTCGAAAATCCGAGGACAAGACACTCATCACTCTTGAAAAGCGGTTAGAGGTTAAACAGGCTCGGATATTCCGCCTTCACTCATTTTTACTACTGAGGGATAGTTCTAAGTTAGGAGAAGATCAAACTATTGAGTGGGCCGAAGAGAATATGTCGGCGTATAATATCTTCCGATTAAACTGGCACGAAGAAACAGAAGACGGTTCCACCAGTCCATTCAGAGATCGAAAATCATATTTGGATTTGATGTTTGAGAAAGCGGGAATTCGGTAGTTTTAAGGTTGAAAATCACCATTTTCCTATTGTATAATGGTAATGGTTATTATTCCTCTGGATTTAGACAAAAAGGAGGTAAAACGATGGAAAAATCAACGACTATCCAAGAGATTGTGGAGCAGTTAGACAAACTCACACCTGTGCAACAGAAACAGATTTTAAATTCCATCCTATCTTTCTTGGGCGAACCGATAAGAGGTACCCCAGTTACGGAACTGCTGAAATTTGCAGGGACCATTTCAAAGGAAGATGCGGAAATCATGAAACAGACGATTGAAGAAGGATGCGGAATGGCATCGTTATCGCAAGAACAGCATACCGAAAAACATTGATTTTCCCATACAACCTATGATAGGACTTTCCTAGGAAATCCGTAAAGACAGAATCCCTGAACTGAATCAAAAAGGAGACAACACCATGGACAACTTAAAGACAGAACTTCTCGAACAGATAGAAAAACTCACACCGCTGCAACAGAAACAGGTTTTAGATTTTGCGTTAGAACTTTCGGGTGAACTGTCAAAACGTTACCCCGGGAAAAATCTGCTTAAACTTGTAGGCACAATCTCGCCTGAAGACCTTGAAATCATGAAACAGGCAATTGAAGAAGGGTGTGAGCAGGTCAATGAATCTGAGTGGTAAATATCTGCTTGATACCAACGTTGTTATTGCATTGTTTGCTGGTGATCTGATGGTCCAAGAGAAAGTGAGAAATGCAGAGTACATAGTAGCAGCTCCGCCTGTAATCGGTGAGCTCTGCTTTGGTGCACAGAAATCTAACAAAGTCACGGAGAATCTGCATAAAATTGACATATTCGTGCAACAAAGTATCGTTTTCCCTTGCGATTTAGAGACAGCACAGTGGTACGGAATTATCAAAGATGAGTTGCGTCGGAAGGGTCGCCTCATTCCAGACAACGATATCTGGATTACAGCAATTGCTATGCAGCACCGATTAATTCTCGTTACACGAGACTCACATTTTGATGAAATCGAATCTTTACAAACAGAACGTTGGTAGACACTACACCAACAACAGATACGGATCTTGAATATAATTAGAAACTGTTTGTAGGAACTGCGCTGCTGGTGCTCCGTCTACAACACGATGGTCAAACGTCAAACTGAGCGTCAGCATGCTACGAACAACAATCTCATCGTCGTGAACAACCGGTTTCTTCAGAATTCGTCCTACCCCAAGAATAGCACTCTCCGGTGGATTGATGATAGGTGTGAACGCGTCAACTCCGAAGTTCCCAAGGTTTGTAATGGTAAAGGTACCACCTTGAAGTTCACCGGGTGTCAGTTGATTACTGCGTGCCCGCTCTGCGAAACCTTTTACCTGATCAGAGATATCCGATAACCTCTCCTTATCTGCATTTCGGACGACTGGCACCACGAGTCCATCGTCCAGTGCAACTGCCACACCGATGTTAATTTCTGGCAATAGTTGAATCCCTTCATCCGTGAGTGTTGCGTTGAGTCGGGGATGTTCCCGCAAAGCATTTGCTACGACTTTAACGAGAAGATCGGTGTAGGTGAGACTCACCTCTCTCGCCTGCAGCTTATCATTGAGCATCCCACGTAGTTCAACGAAAGCCGTTGCGTCAACCTCTGAGTGGAGTGTGACGCTGGCGTTGGTTTGAAGGCTCATGGTCATCCGCTCTGCGATAATTTCACGGATGCCAGCCATAGGAATAACTTCTGCTGCCTGTTGGAGAACAGGTGTTTCTACAATAGGGGCTTCAGCGGCGGCTGTGCTCGCTTGTAACACATCGTCACGGACAATTCTGCCATCGGGTCCCGAACCGACAATTGAAACCAAGTCAACGCCGTGCTCCTTTGCCAACCGCCGAGCAAGCGGTGAAGCCTTAAGTCGTGTTGTTTCTTCAATCGGAGCAGGTCCCCTCAAGTCAATATATCGCTGGACATCGCTCTCAAGAATACGTCCTCCGGGTCCAGAGGCTTTAACCTCGGTCAAGTCAATAGCGAGTTTTTCGGCAAGTTGGCGTGCCGCTGGAGACGCTTTTGGTACAACGGTCGTAGTCGATGGCGTTGCCTTGGGTTGTGCAGGTTGTGCCGACGCTTGCGGTTCCGGTGTGGTGTCCACTTCAACGGGTTCGGGGGTGGCATCCGCCTCAACGCGTGCCACTTCCTCTCCGGGGGCGCCGATAATCGCTAACAGCGCGTTGACAGGGACATTGGTACCTTCCTCAGCAAGCAATTGCGCGATAACACCATCAGTTGGGGATTCCTGCTCATGGACAACCTTATCGGTTTCAATTTCCAGCAAGGGCTGTCCTTGCGTGACGGTATCGCCCTCCTTAACCAGCCACTTCCCGATTTTTCCCTCGGTCATCGTCTGATCCATCTGAAGCATTCTCAATTCAATTGCCATTTTTTAATTTTTCCTTGCGGTTCGTTCAGCCGCATTGGGTGAATACCGTTCTTCCCCGTATATCCAGCCCGGCGCGATGCTTGGGCTTACGCGCTTTAGATAACAACCATTATAATTCCCGTGCGATTCGGTAAAACTGATTTTGCGTGAACGATTCCACTTGTATATCCAACTCGACACAATACTTGGGTTTACGCGCTTTAACTCATGGAGAACCGACCTCTATTTTATTCGTGACGGAGTCATGAGTGAGCCTCAATCAATTCAATCAACAACTCAACATTCGCATCTTTTTCCAGAATAAGTGCAAATTTATGGTACTCGTCGCCCTTGAAAATCGCCTGAATAAATGGACTAAAGGCGATTAAGAGTTGACTCCCCAAAAAGTTAAGCGGCTTGCCGGTCTCTAAAAAAAGAATCGCCGGTGCGGTTAAACCCCGCCGTACAATCCACGTCGCTGCCTTTTCAAGCAGCGCGCGTTGCTCGGACTCAGGAATATCTTCAAGGACACGCGGTATTTCGGGGTTTGGATTAAACACAGTTCTCTAATTTGGTTGTCGGTCTTCGGTCTGCGGTTATCGGTTACAAGAGGGTGTTTTTGCTTGGGTGTTTCCCTTGTTAAACGAAAACCCCTTAACTGAAGACTCTCACAGCGAGGCAAACTGATAACCATTTCGCGAAATGTAATAGAGCACAGCGCGAAGGTCCATCGCTTAAATCTCTAAGTCGCTCAGGTAATCGGCGATCTGTTTGGGTTGCCCATCAAGGGTAGTCTCCATCGCAGCGATGACAAGCACAAAACTTTTGATATTGTCCTCAATCCGCGTATCAGAAGGTTCACCACCATCGAGCCAATTCAGGAATTCATCGAAGAGATGCTGATGCGCCTGATAGGGAATTCCCGGTGCCTCGTAGACTTCGGTCTCTCCACCGACGCGGTGGATCGTCATCTGGTTGCCGCCTGCGATTTCCACAGCCCCTTCCTCAAATTCAGCGCGGTAGTGTTCATGGTTCCAACAGTTGACGATGCCAGCCGATGTACTGTTACCTTCATAAGAGGTATGGACACCGTTATCCATCCGCATCACATAGAAACCACTGGAGTAATGCTGGAAACTCGACCATTCGGGATTCCATCCAAACCCGATCAAGGTCTCACAATCGCCACCTGAAAGAAACCGAAGCATATCAAGGTGATGAACGGAGCCTTCAAAAAGAAGTCCGAAATCCATATCGTGCCGCCACGCTTTGCCCCATGAGAGATAACGACGGTAATCACACGCATATCTCCCAACAATGTGTTGAAGCCGTCCCAATCTACCTTCATCGCGGATGCGAATCAATTCCTGTTTATTATCTGCATAACGATAATTTTGGATAATAGCACAGGGTAATCCTGTTTTTTGGGCGGTACGCACCATCGCTTTTGCCGCGTCTAAGGTGTCCGCGATCGGTTTTTCACAGATAACAGGCATCCCATTTTCCATAGCAGCAATCGCCGCGGGACTATGGAATTGCGGTGGAACAGCGATGCCACAGAAGTCAGCCTTGACTTCTGCACATGCCTCGTTAAAGTCTGTGAAGAGTTGTGAGGTGCCGAGCCCCAATGCCTCACCCTGTGCTGTGAGGACATCTGTACTCACATCCGCTAAACCAACGATTTCGATCTGGTCGCTGAAATTATTCGTAAAATTGTTAATCCAGCCACCAGCCATACCACTGCCACCAATCATTAAACACGTTCGTTTTGCCATTTTTTAATTTTTCCTTGCGGTTCGATAAGGGTAGTTCTACGAGAACGATCTTCTCCGTATACCCAGCTCGGCGCGATGCTTGAGCTTACGCGCGCTGTCTAATTCCTAACCTTTAGGTTAGAATAAAAATAAAAAATCATTGTGTCTGAGAGTGTTCCTACGAAATAGATTTTTGCATCAGTTTGCCACGCAAGACATAATCGTCCTTACCGCGTCGGACACGCTCAAGTTCTGCCTCAGTAGCCTCACGCCGCACTTTTGCTGGAACTCCCATTGCGACGGCACCCGGTGGGATTTCCTGTCCTTCTCGGACAAGTGTGCCAGCTGCGACAACGGCATTTTCGCCAATCACCGAACCCGTTAGGAGAATCGCCCCCATGCCGATAAGTGCCCCATCTCCAATAGTGCAACTATGGAGGATTGCCCCGTGCCCGATCGTAACGTCATCACCGATGAGACACGGAATCTCTTTGTCCATGTGTATCACTGCGCCGTCCTGAACATTGGTGCGACACCCGACTCGGATCGGTTCCAAATCTCCGCGGAGCACGCTGTTAAACCAAATGCTCGATTCTTGCCCAATCGTTACATCGCCAATAATCATCGCTCCTGGAGCGACAAAAACAGAGGCGTGTACATTTGGTGTTATGCCTTCATATTCTATTAACATATTTTTTCCTATTGACTGGTGACTGTTTTTTAACTATGGACCTCCTGCTCAAAGAAACATCCAAGCAAAAATCCCTTCAAACGTAAAGCATTCTGCGCGAGCCTATAGAGGCTTGTACAGGGAACAATGAGAGAAAACTTAATATTTAAAAAATCGTCCCAAACGGGTTCCCTATAGCAGGGCAGTCGCTCATTTTTCTCACTTCTAACTGTTGGCTGGTGCCTGCTCGGTCAACAGCACCATGATTAAAAAGACTACTGTGCAACCAACAACTTGCGGAGATTCCCTATTCCCCATCTATAAGATATTCCGAATACACCCGCAAGAAGGATTACTAACCCAACAAACGCAATAAGACTTTCCATATACCACGCTATCACCGGCGCGAGGACGAGTGCCACATCAATAATGAGCGTCACCGTGAACGTTAAAACCCGCAAGATCGGCTTCGGTGTTTTTGATAGGGTGTTTCCCCAATGTGTTAATTCCGCCATCCACGGTAATGTCCCAATCGCTGTATTCAAGGCACACGCTGTCGGCAGTGTTAAGATAGGCGTTAACATCACCGGTATCCAAGCCTCTCTTGGAATACGCAATGTGCCAACAGCAAATAGAGACCAGAATTCAGCATAAATCAACGCACAGAGAAGCGCAGTCAAGAATTTACTCGTGAAGACTAACTTTGGCGTAACAGGGGCGGCTTTCAGCATCCACCATGTCTTCGCTTCATCCCGAAGACCGTTACAGCTGATGCCGAAGGTAATAAGCATGCTATAAAGAACTATTTGCACCGTAAGAACGAGCCCAGCATTCGTATCTGCGCCACCTTCTTGCACGAGTAAGATAGCGATGTGAACTACCAGAAACAGTGTAAGCATCACAATAGCAATTAGCCGTCCGCTGTGCCTTACGAAAATGAGAAAGTCCTTTAGCATCATAGACCGTATTTTGCCACGCCCGAGCGTCCGCCGCAAGCGTTCCAGATGCGATGCTTTA
Source organism: Candidatus Poribacteria bacterium (assembly GCA_026713385.1). Taxonomy (GTDB): domain Bacteria; phylum Poribacteria; class WGA-4E; order WGA-4E; family WGA-3G; genus WGA-3G. The sequence goes on from JAPOOP010000205.1 coordinate 15,324, forward strand.
GAGTCATTCGTGCTCCGCACGGGTTTACGCTTGGAAACCTTCAACTGCCGAATATTCTCCCAACCGCGCTGATAAATCAGTTGCGCGACGAGTGTTGCCACTCCGGCAGCGGCGAGACTTCCGCCAAAACCTCCCAGTGCCCATCTCAACCGAACACCTATTGTGGATTCCGTCACCCAACTCAACAGAAGTTTCCCAATCCACTCGTGTGGATACCACGAGGCAGTCGTATCCGTCGTTCTCTCGGAAGCCCAATTGAGCAATAATTGCTTTATACGGATCGGTTCAAACTCGAAAAACAGTGTCAACGATAACAGAAAACCCACCGTTACGCCGACTGCAGTGCCAAGCACCTTGAGTGTTGCGAGGAGCCATCCAGACGAAAAGAAACGGGTAATCAACATCACGCTGATGGTGACATAACCGGCGATCATTACCAGAAGACACAAGCACACTGGAAATAGCACAGCGTAAAAATGCCACGGCAATCCAAATATCAGACCGAACGCTACCCATGGGGGTCCCAAAAAACAGAGGATACTTAGAAAGCGCGTGATAGTGAGATGAATGAACTTATATCCGAAAATTGCGACCGGTTGAATCGGTGCAGCATGTAACAACGCGGTGTCTGGTGCTTCATATAGACTTTTTAGCGAACTCTCCATCAATTCCTTGGCAACGACGATAATCCCGAAAACCATGAACCCATTAATTACACTGAGCAGAAGCGTCGGTTCTGCCTCAGTGAGCCGTAAATGCGTGAAAAGGGAGTTACCCAACACTGATAGTGCAACGATGAAAACGAGATAACCGACGCCCTTTAAAGCGGCTTTTCGCCACGCCTCTCCGCCGCGCATAAGACCATTCAACCACCCTTGCAAATCTGCTCTGAGCAGAATTACCACATTTTTTAACATTTTTTAACTATTGGCTGGGGACTGCCCTCCAAATGTAAAGCATTCTGTGTAGGTCTCCTCTATAGGAAACCTACAGGACAATGCGAAGCAAAATTATGCCATTTAAGGAACCTAATTTCATTCCGGGCAGGTTTCCGATAAGTTTTTACTGGGTTTGGACGATGTAACGTTTCTTTTGTCCCGGAAACATTAAACCAAGACCGTAGCCTGCATTCTCACTGCGAAGCAGGCGCAGGCGGATATATGCAGAGCAACGTTATTCACCCAATTGACCTGACCGAACCGCAAGGTATAATTAAAAATCTGCCGTAAGATCGAGAAAAATATCCTCAAGCGTCTCTGTCCGGTCCTGGCCGACATCAACGGGTCGTCCGTAGCAATCCTGCTCTCTCTGCTGTAATTCCGTAAGGGTTCCCACAGCAATCAGTCGCCCCTTGCTGATAATACCGACTCGATCGCAAACACGTTCGGCAATTTCAAGGATGTGTGTTGTCATAAATACGGTAGAGCCCTGCTCACAGCGTTCGCGCAAGATCTCCCTGACAGTGCGTGCACTCCTCGGATCCAGACCACTGGTCGGCTCATCAAGGAAAAGAATTCGCGGGTGATGCACGAGAACCGAGATGAGCAGAATCTTCTTCTGCATGCCGTAAGAATACCCTTTAATCTGATCGTCAGCAGCATCGGTAAGTTCAAGTTGTTCAAGTAGCACGCCCATCTCATTCTCGGCTTTCTCCGGTGGCACTTCATATAAATCCGCTATCATACGGACAAACTGTCTACCGCTCAATGCCTCGTAAAGTTGAGGCGTATCGGGCATCAGTCCGAGAATCGCTTTCGCTTGTAAACTCTGTTTCTGAATGTCATACCCACCAAGCGTTGCGGTACCAGATGTCGGACGGAGTAAGCCCGTCAGCATATTGATTGTCGTGGTCTTCCCTGCCCCATTGGGTCCCAGGAATCCAAATATTTCACCTGCCTCCACGTCAAGGGTCAATGCATCTACAGCAGACAATTTACCGAAATATTTCGTCAAACCTAAAGTTTTAATCATTTTTAAGAAACCGTGGTGTTCTGCGAAAATGTCCAGACCCAACCGAAAACCGATGATCGTTCCGACAGAAGCAATCACAGTGATCCGCATAGTTAAAAGATTATTTGCGATTACTACCTAAAACATCACTTTTAAGATCTGCAAGCGTCTGGTCGAGGTTGGAAACATCTGCGTTTTTTTTCACATCAGTGGCATCACGGCGATTTCGGTTTTCCCAAATTTCTGCCTTTTCTTCTACCGTTTTCAATTTTTGCTCAGACCGCGCGAAAGCAGTGGAGATCGCATTTTCTGCTGTCGCGATCAATTTATAGAGTTCCGAGCGCGCCTCTGCTTGTTTCCGACGGTAGGATAGGTTTTCAGCGTGCCCCGCTGCGCTTTGGAATTGCTGATAAAATTCGTGAAGTGCTGTTTTAAGGGTCGTTACGACTTCTGTCTGAGCAGCAATTTGACGTTTATACCCATCTGCAAGGTTCAGGTGATGTTGCTTGCGTCGTTGCGCTTCGCTTGCACGTGCTGTGTCCTGATTCTGCAAAGCGGCATCCGCCTTTTCACCCCACATGTTCGCTGCATCAACAGCTTCCTGATAGGCGCGCTTGAGCACCTCTTCATCTGCGATCGCTATTGCTACCAGATCTTTTGCCTCATCAAGCCGCACTTTCATGTCAACAACGGCTTTATCAAGCAACGATTCAGCACTGTCCACTGCTTCCAGAAATTGGTTTATATTTTCTCGAATCTGTTCTGAAATTTCCTTAAGTGTTTTCATTATCCACGCTCCATCGTTCATTATATCCAGTTTGCCGACGAAAATCAAGCGGAAACTTCTATCTTTAGCAAACTTACCCTCACA
>JAPOOP010000317.1 GCA_026713385.1 Candidatus Poribacteria bacterium
AAAACTAAAACCAGAGTTTCAGCATTTGTCAGGGCGTGACATCGCGGCACTGAAACATTCAGGGGTCGAGATAACGACAGAGGTGCAATTGCCCTTAATCGCCTACTTAGGAGATACGCGAAGTATTCCCCTTGATGCGCACCCGTTACTCAAGCAATGTAAAGTCCTGATTTGCGAATGCACATTCATCCTACCGGAGCATCGAGTACGTGCGAAGCGAACAATGCATCTACATCTTGAGATGTTACCCTCAATTTTAGCAGATATTGAGAGCGAACATATCGTCCTAACCCACTTCTCCCGCCGTTATACACCGGAACTTATCCGCCAAAAAGTCTTCAGCCACTTACCACCTGAGGAACGTTCTCGAGTTCAACTGTTTCTTTAAGGACGGTTCCTGCCTGTTCCATGTAGAGATGTGTTGTCAGGAGCGCCCAGATAGGTGCGATTATCGCATGTATCAGCGTGGTTGTGATACCTAACACTGCCAATACCCAAAAACTGGGGGTATTGTCCAAGATTATCTCTGGAAAGGAGCCCCACAGAAGGGTAAAGAACTGTGCTGATAGTAGTGCCTCGCGAACCATCTCAAATTCTGGTATTGCAAAGGAAAGCAGCAGGACTGTTAAACTCAGGAGTGCTGTGGTAATTACCGCCGAAGCCCAAGCAAAAAGTAGATAGATAACGAGTAACCGTCCCCAAGTCCCTCGAACCAGTTTACCGCTGCGGCGAAGTGCTGCGATTGCCGATAGATTCTCAATAATGATACATTGATGATAAAGACTCCATTTCACTACAAAATAGGCTACGGGAATCATAAAGAGCAAAGGCATAAGCAATGGAGGGAATCCAGGCAACGCAGTTATAAGAAGCAAACCCGCGCCAAAAATACCTAAACCAAGCAACCAGAACACAATCCATACTCCCAGAATGGGGACAGTCCTACGGAGCGTCCGTTGCCAGCTGGCACGGGAAGTAACATTTACGCCATCGCGGTATTGTACTATGACGAAAGCAAGCGGACACATTGCTAACCATAGAAAACCGAGTGTGGGATATAAAGTTAAGGGGGTAAAACTTATTTTCCAATATACGCCTACTGATCGCGTAGAAGGTTGAGAGGTCCCACTTGATAGGTCGAAAGTCGATTCTATCGTTCGAGAACTTCCATCTGACGTACTAAAGATCCATTGCGACTCCGATGATCTAAATTTGAAAAACAGAAGTAGAGCAACGGTAAACAAAAGACTGGCAACGACAAGCGGGAACATCACACGCCAGAACAGACCAAAATGATTCCGATACTCTCGGAATATCGTTGAGATAAATCCAGACTGCTGCGGCACGGAAGTCGTGTTACCCGTGTTTTCCAAAGCGTCCTGCATAGTTTTATCCTCTACTGGGACATAGCGATAAAAATGAAAAAAGGACACAGCGAATCACTGGTCCAGCACAACAGTCAGAGGACGTCCTAATTTCAAACATTGCAGTAAATATAGCAATTCCCTACCTGCGGGACAGGTTTCAAATATCCGCTAACGCGTGATGTCGGGTAGTGTATGTAGGGGCAAGTCTCCATGCCATCCATCTTCATGCATTTATGAACGATGAAAAAGCACGGAGCCTCGCCCTACACCATACGACCGATCACACTTCTACCAAAGCGGCATAGGGAAACCGGGATATAGGAAGAAGGTTCCCTAACAATTGGAATTAACTGCCCATGCCGGGATGAGAGTTAGCATCCTGGTCGGACGTTCCGGCTTCTTGTTCCTCGTAGAACTTGTATCCGTCATCGTCCTGATCAAGTTCATACTGGCGTACAATCTGTTCTGCTTCGCGAAGGTAGGGTGTATCGCCCTTTGTAATGCTCATATAGGCTTTGAACCCTTCATAAGCAGATCCGAATTCACGAATAGAACGATAGCAGACCGCCTGTTGGTAAACAGCTTCATTTCGCCATACAGACTCCGGTGCGTTTTCAAACAGATTGTTATATGCCTCAATCGCACGTTCGTAATCACCGTTTTGTTGATAAAGGGTGCCGGTACGATATAGGGCATCTGCGGCGGCGAATTTCTTATGTGACAGATCTCTCGCCAACGTCGTGTAAGCATTAATAGCACGGGGGAAGTTGCGAAGCTTCTCCCAGTTACCCGCAATCTGTTGGAAATTTTGAACGACCTGATCGCCCATACCCATCACCCACATATCAGCAGGGGTGATTTTTCTGCCTGTCTTTTGGTATTCGACTGCTTTCTTATTGCGGAACTTATCAATTTCATCCATCAGAAACTTAATCTCTGTCAGGATTTCATTTGTCTGTTTCAGGAGCGTTCCAGCCTGCGAAGCTTCGTAAGAATCTGGAAACTTCTCGGCGACTGCAATAAAAGCGGGCCAACCCTCTTGATAATCGAAAAGGGTGTAAAAATAGACGTTACCGACCTGAAATTGTGCTTGTGGTGCCTTGGAATGCTCAGGAAATTCATCAACCATTCGCTCGTAATTGCGGATGGCTTCGGTATAATTTTCCAAACTTTCATAAGCACGAGCGACCTCGTAGAGTGCCTCTGCGGCGATGTTAAAGGTCTCATCCGTCGGCGAATCATTGTAAATAGCTTTATAGTTCTGATATTCAGCCCGCTTCGCCTTAATAATCTCGCGGTTCTTCCGAATATTCGCCGTACCACTCTTCGCTTCGTTTGCGTAATATCCAGTGGGATCTAACGCGACAATGGTTTGGTAATGCTCATTCGCTTTATCCCAATCGTAGCGGCGTTTATAGACTTTAGCGATCTGGAAATGTGCACGCTGTGCCCATTTCCCTTTCGTATCGCGTTCAATGACCTCTGAATAGAGTGCTATCGCTTTATCGTAAAGTTCCTGCTGCCTCTGGCGATTCTTCTCCATCTTTTCGGGGTCATCATCGCGGACTTCCATAGTTTCTGCCTCGTCAAACGCAGTGTCGGCGTTCTGGAGCTTGGCACCGAGGGGAATAATGTCAATACCACACCCGACAATCGTCACCGCAAGAAAAACGAAGGCAAAGATGAGAAGACAGGCTTGATCTATTCGGAGACCGAAGCCGTATGTGAAACGGTTCATCGTGAGTCCTCCTTAGGAAAATAGAAATGTGCCGGTATATGTTCAACAAAAAATCTGACCAACCGGCTCCCGTTCATTGTTCTGAACATTATACTAAATTTGCAAAAAATGTCAATCCTTTTTTATTTTTTTTATTCCAATCAACTTGAGTCTCGCCAAGATTGTGCTAAATCGGGAATGCACAACAGATCGAAATCCGAAGATTATACCTACAGAAAGAGACAAACACAAACAGGAAAAACTTGACAAACATCTGCAAATATGTAAAAATTGCGTTTGTACAAAATAGTTAACATCCCAGCTGCGGGATAACTCGTTCAATATAAATTTTTCCATGTGAAAGTCAACGTAGCAAGGAGGAAAACATGTCGAATTCTGATTATAAAATTGGTGTTGTAGGAGTAGGTAGAATGGGAGCGAACATCGCGCGGCATCTCAACGACGAAGGGTTTGATGTTACCGCTGTATACGATGTCGCAAACGAACGCGCACAGGAACTCGCATCAGAAATCGGTGCAACAGCAACAGGAGAACTCGCGAAGGTTACAGCACTCGCAGACTATATCATCACCGTGGTTACGGACGACGCAGCAATGCGGACTATTTTC
>JAPOOP010000378.1 GCA_026713385.1 Candidatus Poribacteria bacterium
TACCTATATTATACAAAATTTTCGTATTTCTGACAAATAATTTCTATGAGGTTTTTGACGTTTTTGAAACTTTTGGGATTAACCCGAAGCGACCTCGACGCGTCTATAAATATCCGACAAACGGAGTTCACAGCCTATAGAGAGAAGCGATAAGACATCCTCAAGTCCCTGAAACTCGGACTGCCGCCATTTGAATTCTTGACGACAGTAATGTTCAACTCGGACCTCGTCTTGGGAAATGAGAATGTAATCTTTTAAGGAAACAATTTGCTGATAATGGTCAAATTTCTCCCCTCTATCGTAACCTTCCGTTGACGGAGAAAGGACTTCCACGATGAGAACGGGATTCAGAAGGGTATCAAAAGTATCATCTTCAGCGCGCGGCTCACCGCAAACAACGACAACATCCGGGTAAAAGTAGGAATCTATTTCGGTAACCTTCACCCGCATATCACTGGTGGCGACTCGACACTCCCCTTCCATCAATTGGACGTTAAGAGAAGTTGCTATGTTCACCGTGATGAAATTATGCGCGAAACTTGCTCCCAACATGGCGACTATCTGTCCATTCAGATAGTCGTGTTTCGTCGTCGCCTTGCGTTCAAAAGCAAGGTATTCTTTAGGGGTCAGGTAAGTTCGGGCTGCAGTGGATGCCATAATTTACTTCCCGGTTTCTGTTAAGGTGGTGGACTCCTCAGGAAATGTGATGCGTCTATAAACATCCGACAGACGAAGTTCACATCTAATTGAAATGAGAGACAGCACCTCCTGTAGCCCGCAAAATTCAGTCAAGAGCCACTGTGTACCTTGCCGAAGATAGTGCTCCACGCGAATCCTATCCTGTGAAACGAGGACGTATTCTTGCAAAGCAGCGATTTGCCGGTAGTGTGCGAATTTTTCGCCCCTGTCATACGCCTCCGTAGATGGCGAAAGCACTTCTATGAGCACAATTGGATTAAGCAGCGTATCGAAAACATCATCCTCAAAGCGCGGTTCATCACAGACAACAACGATATCTGGGTAGGTATACGAGTCTGTTCGATGATTCTTCACGCGCATTTCACTGACATAAGTTTCACACGCTCCATCTATCAATTGGGTGTAAAGTTGATTTACAGTATTCACTGTAATGAGATTATGCTCGCGACTTGCTCCCGACATGGCGACTATCTGTCCGTTGAGGTATTCGTGTTTCGTCGTCGCCTTGCGTTCGAAAGCGAGATATTCTTCAGGTGTCAGGCAAGTTTGGGCTGCAGTGGATGCCATCTGTGCCTCCATAACTCTTGCTTCAGAGGGTGTTGGTTCCGAAAGAGAAACCGGTCATGCACGTTACGGAAAAATGCGTTTATTCCTCATCGTCATCTTCTGCATAAGAATGTCCGCTGAAAATTGCTCGGACCTGCTTCGCCGTTTTGGGACCTGAAAGCAGTTTCCCAATCCTGTCGCCTTCTTCTTCAAGCAACGCCTTGACGTTTGTCAGTACCGCCTCCAATTTGTCCGCTGGGAACTTACACGCGCCGTTCTCATCCATGTGGATAATTTCACCCGGTGCGACATCCATTCCGCCTATTGAGACGGGGACGTTGACAGCTTGAACTGCCATTGCCCCGTGTCCGGGTGTGATGCCGCTTAACAGATACTGAAATTCCATTGGGCGGATTTCGTCAATATCACGTGATGGACCGTTTGAAATGGCACCTAAGCAGCCTACTGCTTTCATTGCTGCTGTCATGTTACCGCCTGCTAAACCGACTTTATTGGCGAACTCAGGAGGGAACTTCTGCTCAAATGCGAAGATCGTCGGTTGCTTGGAGGCACCCATCGCGTCAATGACATCCATAAAAGAGAGTTCCGAGTAGTTCGGATCCGGTACGCTGTAGACGCACGTCACCGCATAACCGGCAATGGCTCCAAGCTCAGGGTACATACAACGGATGGTTGTATCAGTATACCAATTCTCTGTCCATGGATTATAGAGTCCAAGGCAAAGTGGACTCCCTGGATACGTAGCAACCACGTTTGTGATTGAAGGCGTATCATATTTGCGCAGTTCTGCCAACATTTCCTGTTCTGTTAATGCCATTTTTTTAATTTTCCTTGCGGTTAAGTGGCGTAGGTTTGGGATTTGACGTTTCTTTCTCTGGAGTCGTCAACCCCTACGGGCTTGACTTGGTTTTCTGGGCTAATTTTAACCCGAGTTGCTACCTAACAAATTCTGTCCGTTCGGACGAGATTTCAAGCACTTTTCACACCCCCGCAGCATGCCACACGCGCATTCTGACGTTGATTCAGGGGTGCTATGTCTATAGATGGTTTTAGACAGGCATTGTTCTACCGGCGTACGCCCGTCCGATGCGTGCGGCTTCTTCGCCGCCACCCGTGATACGGACACCAGCGTCAATGCTTGCCTCGATTGTATCAGGTGAAGTGCTTTCCAAGAACGCGATACCGCCAGCTTTGCACGCCGCAGCGACGCGATTCCGGGCATCTTCCAATTCTTGTGGACGTGGGTTCGGTGGATTTTTGTAGCCAAATGACATGCTCATGTCACCGGGACCCCATTCAGCGAAGGCGATTCCGGGGACCTGCGCCGTGATTTCGACGTTTGCTAACGCTCGCTTGTTTTCAAATTTAAGACCCAATAAAAGTTCACCGTCTGGGTTCAGGGGCCACGGATCAGCGACATCCAAGTATTCGTTAGCGGAAATGCCCCAGATAGGTGCAGCGGAACCTTGTCCGGCGGAGCCGCGCCTTCCGACATCTAATTGTGTCCCAACGCCGATCGTCTGGAATGGGTAACGGCACGCTTCAACAAACGCTTTGACGGCTTCTGGGGATTCAGCGTGACAAAGCAGCAAACCGTGCACACCGCGCGCGAGAAGCTGCCGCATCTGCCAACCGTTGGCACGAATCACATCTGCACTGATGCCATCTACTGGTAATTCAACAATAACAGCCGGGGTTTGGTGTCCGCTATTGGTGGGACCGCCATCGGCGAGGCCACGCATGAAACTGTCCAATCCAGAGAGATCGAAACTTCCATGCTCCATACCGACATTGATATAATCTGCCCAAGTTTTTGACATCGCGCGGCCCGCGTCATAATTCAGCTCCGCGCCCGTGTGGCTACCGGTATAGAAAACAGGCAGGTCATCAGCTAACAATTCAATCGCTTTATTAACGCGTTTCGGCATTGCGAATTCTCCTTAATAATTTAACGTGAAAAATGAAAAA
>JAPOOP010000721.1 GCA_026713385.1 Candidatus Poribacteria bacterium
AGCACTACATGTGTGTAATCTCAAGTCGTAGAAGGAATAGAAGCGTTTCAGACGAATTCATAACATAGCAATGAATTTTGGAGGAATCCGCTTAAACAGCGAATTTACACTCATAAAAATTGTCCTATTCTGCATTCTGATTGCTTCAGCAGTTTTGGTGCTGCGGAACCTCGGGCATAGCGGGATTACCTATTGGGACGAAGGGTTTCACGCCGTTGTAGCCCGGAATTTGACGAAGCATCCGCTCAAATTCACGCTCTACGATCAACCGTGGCTCCCGTACGACTACAAAGGGTGGGGTGAGAACCACATCTGGCTACACAAACCGCCTGTCGCCATGTGGACAATCTGGCTCTCACACCTTATTTTCGGCATCAATACGTTTGCACTTCGATTGCCGTCTGCGATCAGTTTAGTCGTGACGGCATGGTTGACATTCCGAATCGCATCAGATCTCTTTGACAAGCGGACAGGACTCATTGCCGCATTTCTCCAAGCGTTTAACCCGTTTCTCTTTGAGTCCGTTCACGGCTATCGCTATTCGGATCATATTGACATCGCTTTATTGCTCTGGGTACAGGTTTCGTGTTGGTTCCTACTCCGCGCCATTCGGACGGGAAAACGGAAAAATTACATCTTATCCGGCGTTGCGATGGGTATTGCGTATCTGTCGAAAAGTTATCTCGCACTCATCACCTTTGGTATCGCGCTTGCCATTTGGTGTGTTAAGCGAGGCAAGCAGATCTATTATGAGAGACGGGTATCGGATAACGATAGGCAAAGCGAGGCAACGGACGCAAAGATTCGTATTCGTCTCAACGACATTGGATTGCAACTTTTAGCCGCTATTGCGACAGGAGCACCGTGGGTCATCTATTGCCTGATTTACTATCGCAAGGAATTTCTTTGGGAACACAAACGCGTCCTTGACCATCTCAACACAGATGTCGAGAGTTGGGGGGCAAGTTGGGATCGACCACTGTTTGACTATATGCCGCTGTTTTATCCGGTTTTCTATGCCGTCCTCGTTGCGGCGGTGTTGTGTCTAATCGTGGTCATGTTCAAACATTGGCAGTTAGCGGAACTTTTCGTATTAGCGTGGGGAATCGGTGTGATCGTTCCGCACACGCTCGCGGAGACGAAAACACCATCAGCAACGATGATTGCTGTGCCACCGCTACTGATGTGTCTCGCAGCTGTCATCAGCCGAGCGTGGCAACGACGCGACTGGATTTACACCTCTATTTGGATGGCAGGGATGCTCGCGATTACTATTATTTCTGGTGGGCGGACCCTCGTCAGGAGTCGTGATCAGTTCGATGGGCTCAAAAAGATCGCACCCTTTATCCAAACGAATTTCTGGATCGTTGAGCAACTTATTGGATTTGGCATACTATTAGCAATTTTCGCGGGTGTGTATATGCTCGTTCGCCGTCGTAATATTCAAAGGTGGGTATGGTTTGGACTCCGAACGGTCGCCCTGATAATTGCATTATTCTATGCAGGACGCTATGTGCAAGCAACTTACAAGGTCACGGAACGGAATAGTAGAATTCCTTTGTATGAAACAAGTGGACCGCGGCTCCAACGTGAAATGCCAGAGAACGCCTGCTTCTTTCTCGACGATGAGCGCGTCGGCGCGCACTTCGATTTGATGTATTATGCCGATAGGTCAACGTATCAGATTTACAATGAGCACATGAAAGAGCCTCGCGATTTCAAAAGCCAAGCCGGGATAGCACGTAAAGCGGGGGCGATTCCCTATCTTTTCTCTGTCAAAGAGATGATTTACAATTATCCGCTGTTCATCGAAGGCGAAGTGGACATCGGAAACGGAAAAATGCAACGGTATCGGGTTTTTGAGATTACGGAAACCCAATGATTAGGTGAATGGCAAGTTGTGAATTATAATTTAATACTTATATGAGAATTATATCACGCCGTGCTTTAAGAGAATTTTTGGGCAAAATATCCCGAGACTGCGGGATCTCTTCAAGCGTGGTATGCTAATGTGAAACGTGCCAATTGGAAAACACCATCTGATGTCAAAGCAATTTATCGAAATGCCAGTTTCATTCAGAACAACCGGGTAGTATTCAATATTAAAGGCAATTCCTACCGTTTGGTAGTGGCAATTAATTATCAATATGGCATTGTTTACGTCCGATTTGTTGGGACGCATCAAGCCTATAATAGGATTAACGCCGCTACAATCTGAGGTGATAACAATGGAAATTAAGCCAATTAAGACCGAAGCAGACTATGAGGCTGCACTGAAGGAAATAGAGCAACTTTGGGGATCAAACTACGGTTCACCAGAAGGGGATAAACTTGATGTGCTCGTCACGTTGGTAGAGGTATATGAAGAGGAGCATTATCCCATTCCACCGCCAGATCCTATTGAAGCAATTCTTCATTACATGGAAAATCAAGGGTTATCTGAACGCGATCTTGAACCTTATCTCGGTTCGCGTCCATGCGTGTCAGAAATCTTGACTCGTCAACGCAGTTTATCTCTGGACATGATTCGGAAATTGCACATGGAGCTTGGAATACCAGCGGATATTTTAGTGCAACCGTATGCATTACGAACAGCTTATGAACGTCTCTGATTTTTAACGGAATCATTTCTTGACTATATTTTCCAGCAAGAGCGATTTATTATCGCAACATTCAATAAATATATGAGGTGAAACGTAAACTATGAAATTATTACGATTTATATGTATATCTACAATTTTTGCACTCGTCGCGATATCGGCGAAGGCAGATGTGGATTGGAAAGCACTTGATGTAGGCAACCTATCGTCTGCTATCTATAATACCGCAGTCGTAGGGTTTCCCAGTAATCCTACAGCGAACCCATCAGGATGGTGGCCCGCAGGGACAAACGATTCCTATATCTATGAAGGAGACATCTGGATCGGTGCCAAGAAAAACGGTGAGGTAGGCGTTGCTGAGTCGGATGGAAGGCAAAGCGAAATTTGGCCCACTGACGATGTACCCGAGGTTGTCTCAAACAAACCCGGTGTGACGACAAAAGGAACGCCGACGAACCAAGCCATTATGTTCAAATGCTCCGATACAAACCCGGAGGCAAATAAAGATTTGATTCTGGGTTTAGAACTCGTGGTCAACGGATTTCAATGGAGTTACGCACCGCTCTACGATTTCTTTATTCTGGAATACAACGTCAAAAACGTTGGTAGCGACACGCTTGAAGACGTATTTATGGCGTTCCGATATGATGTGGACATCTCCAGTAACGAAACAGGAACAGCAAGCTACTCCGCAGATGACTTCGTGGCACTGGATCAGACACCGGATGCTCTCAATCCAGTGGATCACCCCAATCGTTACCTCTCTTACGGATTTTCCAACGCCTCCGCGCCGGGGTATATCGGCTTACGGGTATTAGATGCGTATATGGGGGAGAATGCTGAGGATCCAGCGGCAAAAATCCCTTTCGCCGCACACAAACGGATTACCATCTCTACCGACCCAACGACCGACGCGGAGATGTACGCACTTATCAGCACCCCCGGTGTTGAACCACTCCCCGCAAACTACGACGATCAACGTTTTATCCAGTCCTACGGACCTGTTGAGTCCCTCGCTCCCGGTGAGTCTTTCAATGTCATTATCGCTGTTGCGATTGGTGAAGGACTTGCGGGTTTGCAAGCCTCTTCGGACTGGGCACAGAAGTTATATAATGATGACTACATCGCACCGGCACCACCGCCTTCTCCATTGGTAAGTGTTTATCCTGCCGATAAACAGGTGACACTCGTCTGGGAAAGCGAAGGACGCTGGGTTGATGCTGGAGCCAACAAGAGTATCGAAGAATATGTTGATGTGACCGACCCGGAGAAAATATTTGAAGGATACCGAGTTTATAGGCGCGATGTCTCTTATGATGAATCTACTGGCAATCCTGTCGAAGATTGGACAATGCTAATGGAATTCGACCAACCGAGTGCCACCGGTAATTTCTTTACGGTCTCGCATGTCGGTAAGCAGTCGGATGCCACCATCGAAAGCGAGGGGGATGAACCTTTCTTTGCCGATTTCTTTAAAAACGCCATCTACATAATCAAATTCAACTCCAGCACAGATTTTGAAGTCGTTAACACGACGCTGTGGGAAGTTATGGCGTATAATCCGGAATTTCCGGCAAGTGGCGGTGGATATACTATTATCAAAGATCCAAATACATTTGAGCCGTATCCGGACGGGGCATATCGTTCCGGCGCGCTAATGTATTTTGGTGGACTCTACGTCAAAATTACCGACGGACCTTCAGGACCACCTGTCGCTGGCGACATTTTCCAAGTCGTCTCGACCCCCTCGCAGGCACTCGGTGAGGATGCAGGTATCAAAAATTTTTACACCGACGCTGGATTAACCAACGGACTTGAATATACTTATGCGGTGACCTCGTATGATACAGGCAACCCGAAAACCGGACTCATCTCGATGGAGAGTAGCCAGAT
>JAPOOP010000203.1 GCA_026713385.1 Candidatus Poribacteria bacterium
AGTGTTATTTCACCCGGAAGGGTTAGAATTCGCCGAAGTTCGTAATCAACTAAAATTCCACCTACTAAACTTCAGAAACATGGATATACACACGCAATTATACCGCCTCCGTGAGATGCTTGCTCCGGTGTTGGATACCAACGCCTTTTATCAACAAAAACTCACCGAAGCCGGGGTCACGCATCCAAACGACGTTCAAACGTTGGCGGACTACCGGCAACTACCCTTTACCACAAAAGAAGAACTCAGCACCGATCAGGTGTCGCATCCGCCTTACGGAACGAATCTCACCTTTCCGTTGGAGCGGTATACCTGTCTCCACCGCACGTCAGGTACAACGGGTTCACCACTGCGCTGGTTAGATACAGCGGAATCGTGGGACTGGTGGGGAAAATGCTGGGGAGAAATCTATCGCGCCGCTGGCGTAACCTCGGCAGACCGGCTCATGATCGCCTTTTCGTTCGGTCCCTTTATCGGTTTCTGGAGTGCGTATCACGGTGCGCAGCAGTTAGGCGCGCTTATCATTCCAAACGGAGGCATGACCTCTGACCAACGGATACGTGCTATCCTCAGCAACGATGTAACAGTGCTGATTGCTACACCGACATACGCATTGCGGCTTGCTGAAGTCGCAGAACAAGACGGCATCAATCTACCTGAAGAAACTTCAATTCGGGTGACGATCCACGCAGGTGAACCGGGAGCGAGTCTACCCGCTACGAAACATCGCATCGAAAGTCGTTGGAGGGCGCGTGCCTACGATCATGCGGGCGCGACGGAAGTCGGGGCATGGGGTGTTATGTGCGAACCACAAGCGGGTGTCCACCTCAACGAAGACGAATTTATCTGTGAAGTCCTCGATCCAGAAACCGGAAATCTGGCAGACGAAGGTGAGTTAGTCATGACGAATTTAGGACGCGTCGGTATGCCCGTTATCCGCTATCGGACGGGAGATTACGTCAAGCTGAAATCAGCGGCGTGTGAATGCGGTTGGGGAAACCGTGTCCTTGACGGTGGTGTTATTGGACGGATAGACAAAGCCGTTATCATCCGCGGTCTGAACGTGTATCCTGCTACGCTCGAAAACATTGTCCTCAAGTTTCCAGATGTCCGCGAGTTCTCGGCACGTGTCTATGGAACAGGCACGCTCGACGAACTCGAAATCCAGGTTGAATCTACGCACCCAAATCTTGCTGAAACTGCTACCGCCGTCGCCGCTGCGATTCGAGACGAGTTAGGTTTACGTGCCATAGTCAAAGCAGTCCCACTTGAAACGTTACCGAGGTCTGAGCTTAAGTCAAACCGATTCACCGATGAACGGCACCCATAGCGAAAAATAGGATGAACCCTTTGTCAATTGATGCTAAAGTAGTTTGCCTTGACATCTAAATCTTTGGAGTTTATAATTGTTGAATAACCAAACACAACATCGGGTCTACATTGAAACGACAATTCCGAGTTTCTATTATACACTACGGACGGATATTGAATCGCTTGCTAAGCAGAGTTGGACTCGGAAATGGTGGAAGGAATACGCGGATCAATTTACTCTTCTGTCAAGTACTGCTGTTATTGACGAACTCCGCCGCGGCACAAGTGAAAAAACGCAAGCGCGGATTGACTTAATTAAAGATATTGAAATGCTACCAGCCCCTTCAAAGATCAATCAAATCGCGCAAACTTATATTGATAAATCAATAATGCCCCAAGATTTGTTTGGCGACGCACATCATTTAGCACTTGCCTCGTTTTACAATGCTGACGTACTTCTAACCTGGAATTGTAAACATCTTGCGAACCTTAACAAAATTTATCTCATCCGGCAGATAAACCAAGAACTTGGCTTACCAACACCGGAGTTGGCAACGCCTCTTAATTACTTAGGAGCTGATGACTAAAATGGCAGACTACGAACTTGACGAAATTCACAGAATTCGCAGGGAAATTTCAGAGCGGTTTAACCACGACCCCGAAAAATTGGGAGCTTACTACCGAGCATTGGATCAAGAATTCCGGAAGGCGGGGTACAAATTTGCAGATTTACCACCAGAGAAGCCCGAAACCCCGAAACAGAACAACAAAGAAGCTGCCGATTGACTTTGAATCCTTGGAAGGATATGTACTTCGCAAAGCATTCAGTGCCCACACGCTAATCGCTACAGGGACAGCGGTTATTAGTCGCGCAATTAATGACACATCGCGTCTGTGAAGATGTCAACACCCTATGATGAAACTCCCAAAAATACGGCTTTCCGAGATTGATAGCCTTCCTGAGGACGCGATTGATACATCAGAGATTCCCGAACTTGATGATGGATTCTGGGAAAATGCCCAGCCAATTGTTCCTGAAAATTACCTTCAGATCGAACATCCCATCTTGGAATGGTTCAAGAAACAAGGAAAAGATTATCACGCGCAGATAAATACAGTGCTCCGAACGTATATAGAAGCACATAGGTAAATCAATAAATGACTGCCTCGGCACCACAACGGTATTCCCAAGATTATAATTTTTTAGGGGGTAACAACGCAAATGGCAAACTATGAAATTGGCGAAATTCGTAGAATCCGACGGGAAATCTCCGCGCGATTTGATCATGATGTTAACAAGTTGTGTGAACACTACATGAAGTTAGAAAAAAAATACCGGAAGTCTGGCAAATACAAATTTGTGGATCCACCGAATGAGAAACGAAAAATAGAAAAGTCGAAGGACGAAGAAGCAGCAGATTAAAGTGATATTTACTTTCACGAACAAATCCAAAGATGAGACTTTCAAAAACACGGCTTTCTGAAATTGAGAGCCTCCGTGAGGACGCGATTGATACATCAGAGATCCCTGAACTTGATGATGACTTTTGGGAAAATACTCAGCGAATTGTTCCTGAAAATTACCTTCAGATCGAACATGAAATTTTGGAATGGTTCAAGGAACACGAACAAAATTACCATGTGCGGATAAATAAGGTGCTTCGAGCACACATGGAAGCGCATCAGTAAATGAACACACACGAGAGCCACGACATTATCGTTATCGGGGGCGGGCCCGCCGGGAGTACCGTGGCAACACTTGTTGCGGAACAAGGTCACCGCGTTCTGCTCCTTGAACGGACATCCACACCGCAATTCAAAATCGGAGAATCGCTGATTCCTGCTACCTACTGGACTTTCAAACGACTCGGCATGCTCGAAAAACTGCGAGCGAGTCATTTTCCACAGAAATACAGCGTGCAGTTCTACTCCCGCTCCGGCAAAGCCTCCACTCCATTCTACTTCTTTCAAACCAATCCGCATGATAGTGCTGTCACATGGCAGGTTCTACGGAGTGAGTTCGACGAAATGCTCCTGGACAAT